>CAJXLD010000009.1 GCA_913055595.1 uncultured Altererythrobacter sp. | reverse complement strand
TAACGTTCAGTACCGCACCCGGAATTCCGCGCTCCTCGCACGCCGCAACAACCAGCGCGCATTCGTCCTTCGCTTCGGGGCGCAGGCCGTGATCGACGGTTGCCACTTCGAACGCGCCCGGGATCGCCGCATGGGCGAGCAGTAGCATGGCCATGGAGTCCGGGCCGCCGGAGACGGCGAGGCCGATCTTGCCGCCTTCGGGATTCAGCCTGTCTAGCGCCGCGCGGAACCGGTGGACCAGCTCCGGGTCGATCGGATCACTCGCAGTCGACACGGCCCCGGTTGGCATCATATTGTTCCTGCAGGCGGCCGGTGGCGAGCGCAGGATAGGTGTCACCAAATTCAGCCAGCGCAATGCAGGCGCGGCGGATATCCTCCAGCGCGATCATGCTTTCGGCGAGATAGAGCAGGCTGTCGGGCGCGCGGGCGGCGTCCTTGTCGGCCTGGTAATTCTCGAAGAAATGTGTCGCCGCACGGCGCGGTTCACCTGCATCAAGGAAAGCGCGGCCGAGCAGGTTGCGACCATAGGTGGTCCGCCAGTGATCGGGATATTGCTCCACGAAGCTGGCGAGCTGCTGCTGCGCTTCGGGATAGAAGCCCGCATCCCACAGGCGGAAACCATAGACATATTCGTCATCGCCACGGTCATCGCTGGCGGGCTTGGCGATCGCCTGCACGCCTTCCACGCGTTCGGGCGTGGGTCCGACGTCGACAGCAGACACGACTTCAACGTTGGGCGGTCCGGCTTCGGCCTCATCCTCGGCAGCCACTGCAATCACGCCACTGGGTTGTTCGGGACTATCTTCTGCTGCGACAACTTCAGCCTCAGCCTCAGCCTCAGCCTCAGGCTCAGGCTCCGCTGCGGCGGCGGCAGCTTGCTCCTCGAGAGCCGCTATGCGCAATTCGAGAAGCGACAGCGCATTCTCATTCACTTCCGTTGCAGCAGTTAGACGGGCAAGCTGCGCTTCGATGGCGTCAAGCCGCGTCAGCACATCGGTCAGCGCGCTGGTGGAGGGAACACCCGCCTGGTTGGTCTGGGCCTGCGCTTGATCCGCTGTGATCTCCGGCTCGAAGAAGCGCTCGTCTCCGCCGGGGAAGACAGCGCGCTGCACCGCGCGCAATTGCGCTTCTATCCGTTCAAGCCGGTCCACATCGACCTGCGCCGCTGCCGAAGCAGGAATCATGCCTGCCACCAAGCCGGCGGCGACCAGCGTGCTGCAACTCTTCAAGAGAATGGAAAACTTGCCTGCCATGGATATCCCTTCCTTCCCGAACATTGCCGGGGGCCATGCTGAAACCTCAATGCCGAATAGACGATTAACGCGCGACCGTGGACCCGCTCCATCGCAAAAATCCACCGTGAAGACCCGTTATTCCGCCGTTTCGGTGCTTTCCTGCCCGCGTGCCAGCAGCGAAGCCGCACCCACAGCAACATCACGCATCGTCACTTCATCTTCCGACAGCGGTGCAATCGCTTGTCCGCCCACAGTTATGGTCAGCGCATCAGGCCTTCCCGTCCACAACTGCGGGCCATTGGCATCTGCGGGCACAGTATAGGTTTCACCCAGCGCCATTTCCTTTTCCATCAGCCTGCGACCAGCCTCGTCGTAAAAGCGGACCCAGACCGCATCTGCGGTAGACGTAAAGGTAACCTCACCGCTTTGAACGGTTTCGACCGGCTCCTCCTCGACACTCGCTGGAGGAGCAACATCTTCAGTTTCAACCTGCGACAACAAGGATGGTAACTCGGCCGTGGGCGAAAAGATCACGCGATAAGCCATAAACAGGCCCACCAGAAGGATCACGAGTGCAATGAAGGAAAACCAAACCAGCCCTGCCGACGGTGCGCGCGCAGGATCGCCAGGTTCATAAGCCCCATGCCTGCCGCCATCGGAGAGATCGAGATTGTCGAGTTCGGCCCGAACCATGGCGGACACGTCATCCTGGCCCAGTTCCACGACCTTGGCGATGCTGCGGGCAAAACCCAAAGCATATGTTCGGCCCGGCAGTGCAGAAAAATCTCCTGCTTCGATCGAGTCGATGTGGCGTTGCGCAATACGGGTTGCCTGGGCCACATCCTCAATGCTCAGGCCCAGCTTTTCGCGGGCCAGCCGCAATTGCGGGCCGACGCCCTGCGGAAGGAGTGAATCCTCAGGCATTTCAATCTGTTCGGTCATCAAAGCTCCGGCCGGATACCCGGACCCACATGTTGCGCCCCCGCATTTGCATCAATGAAGCGCTGCGACGACAAGTCAAGGCGGCAATGCCCTGCGGACTTACTAGTCAATCTCGATGCCGTGTCGCTGGGCCCATTCCTGCAGCGCGCTTCGCAGGCATTCTGGCGGATGCGCCATCCACTCCTTCATCGCCGAACCGATTTCCCTCGTATCGACCTTTCGAACAAGCTCCTTGATCGGCCCCACGGCTGCAGGAGTAATGGACAGACGCCTTATACCTATTCCAAGCAAGGCCAGCGCCTCAAGCCTGCGACCACCCATTTCACCACAAACGCCCAGCTTCACGGGCGACCCCGCGCAACTATCCACCACTCGCTTGAGAAACCGCAAGATGGACGGGCTAAGCCAGTCATAGCGCTCCGCCAAGGCAGGATTGGCGCGGTCGGCCGCGAAGAGGAATTGCGTCAGGTCATTTGTGCCGATGGAAATGAACGAAACCCGCGGCAACAATTGATCGAGTACCTCGGCAAGCGAGGGCACTTCCAGCATGACACCAAAATTGATCGCGCTGGGGAGCTTGTGCTTGCACTTCTTCAGATAGGCCAGCTGCCCGTCGAAAACTTCCTTCGCCGCGTCGAATTCCCACACTTCGGAGACCATCGGGAACATGACGTTGAGTTCACGTCCAGCCGCTCCTTCCAGCAAGGCGCGCGCCTGCATCTTGAGCAGACCGTCACGCTCAAGCGACAGGCGCAGGGCACGCCAGCCCATCGCGGGATTCTCATCCTCAGCACTGGTTTCGCTGGAGAGATAGGGCAGGCTTTTATCCCCGCCGACGTCGACGGTGCGGAAGATAACCTTTTTGTCTCCCGCCGCCTCCAGCACATCGCGATAAAGCCGCGTTTGTTTGTCGCGCTGGGGAAGCGTGGCCGAAACCAGGAACTGGAATTCGGTGCGATAAAGGCCGATGCCGTCAGCGCCGGTGACGCTGAGCATGGAAACATCGTCGCGCAGGCCCGCATTCATCATCACTTCGATGCGTTCGCCATCGCGCGTGAAGGGCTCGACATCGCGCAGAGCCGCATAGGCGGCCTCGCGCTCCTTCTTACGGGCAAAGCGCGTTTCAAAGGCGGTGACCACGCCCTGACCGGGCCGAATGGTAACCTTGGCCGCATCGCCATCAACCAGCACCATGTCGCCTTCGCGCACGAGCCCGCGCAGGTTGCGAACGCGACCGATCACCGGCACACCCATTGCGCGCGCAACGATCACCACATGCGCGGTGGCAGAGCCTTCTTCGAGCACCACACCTTTCAAACGGCGTTTGTCATATTCGAGCAGCTCGGCCGGCCCCAAATTCTTTGCGATCAAGATAGAATCGCCATGCAGCCCCGTTGTGGCCGCCGTGCCCAACTGGCCGGACACGATGCGGATCAACCGGTTGGCTAGGTCTTCCAGATCGTGCATCCGGTCCTGTAGCAGCGGGTCGGAAATCTCGCGCATACGCTGGCGGGTACGCTGCTGGACACGCTCGATAGCGGCTTCGGCAGTAAGGCCGCTATCGATCGCCTCGTTGATGCGGCGCGACCAACCTTCGTCATAGGCGAACATCTTGTAGGTCTCGAGCACCTGCTCATGCTCGCCGCCCACGCCAAATTCGGCCTGTCCGGTCATGTTGTCGATCTGCTCGCGCATCTTGTCGAAGGCGAGGTAAACCCGCTGGCGCTCGGCCTCTATGTCTTCGGCCACTGTCTGCTCGATGTTGATGCGCGGCTGGTGGAACACCGCCTTGCCGTACCCCAACCCCTTCACCAGTTGCATGCCTTCCAGCACCTGCTGCCCGCTCTGCGCCTCGGACCGGTCTCCCAAGCCCTCCTCATCGACAAGCCCGGCATTGTGGATCAGCTCTGCCAAGACCATGGCGACGGTCTGCAGCGCCTCGATTTCCACTTCCTCATATTTGCGCGGCTCGACATGCTGCACGGTAACCACGCCGATCGCCCTTTCGCGTCGGACAATGGGAACGCCTGCAAAGGAGTGGAACTTTTCTTCACCGGTTTCCGAACGATACTGGAACTCTGGATGGGTCGCCGCCTCATCCAGGTTCAGCGTTTCGATATTTGCTGCGATACTTCCGGTAAGGCCTTCCCCTACGCCCAGGCGGGTGACGTGCACGGCACTCTGGTTCAGTCCGCGGGTAGCAAAAAGCTCCAGCATCCCTTCACGCAACAGATAGATCGAGCACACCTCGCTATCGAGCGATTCACCGATGATATCGACCACCTGGTTGAGCTTGGCCTGCGCATGGGTGCGCGCGGCCATAACCTCGTGCAAACGGGTAAGGATCGTACGTGCGGCAGCGGCTGCTCCTGGCATAGGAGCGGGTTATCGCATTATCGCGACTTTGGAAATGTCGTGATGCATGGCCTGCGAAGTATTTCAGGCCATGTGGTTGATTCCCAAGCTCAATGGAGAGACATTTCTTCCTTCAAAAGCAGCTTTTGCTTCTTGATACGCTGGATCTTCTCCATGTCGGGGAAAGGCCTGTTCATCTCTTCCTTGAGGCGGCGTTCCAGCCCTTCGTGCTTGGATTGAAGGGCGGTGACATGCGAGGATTCCATTGGCGTTCTCCTGTCGTTTCGTGTGAACCACGAAGGATTGGCAACGCGACTCGCAACCCTGATGAGCCGCGCGATTGTCATCAAATCACAGAAGTCCTAAATCATCAAATAACAAGGCGGCAAAAAGTGCTACAGTCGGGCTGATTTGGGTTGGGAGTGACTCGGTGACCGAAGAGGAAATGCGCAAGAGGTTGGCTGCTTTGCGCGTGGAACATCGCGATCTTGATGCAGCCATCGCCGCCCTCACCGAAACCGGCGGCCCAGACCAATTACAGGTCGCGCGGCTGAAAAAGCGCAAACTCTTGCTGAAAGACCAGATCAGCGTGATCGAGGATTTCCTCACGCCCGACATCATCGCCTGATCAGCTCTAACCCCTTGTCAATCCGTATGTTCCACCAGGGCCATTATCCGTGTCCATGCGGGACAGTCCCATATTGGACGGGAAATTAACCAAGGGGGCACTGGCGCGACTCCTCGTTACGGGCTAGCCAGTTGGTATGGAAAAGCATGACGATATTAGCCCCACCATTGTGGAGACCCTGTATCGCGAAGCTCTGGACCTGGCGGAGGAGGCTCGCGAAGTCTTTGATATGTCGGGCAGGCTGGATGCGGTCTCGCATCAAGAGACAACTGCCCGCATCGCTCTTTCCTGCGAGGCACTGCGCAGCACGACGCGCATGATGCACGCCATCGCCTGGCTGCTGAATCACAAAGCCTATATCAATGGCGAATTGTCCGAATTCCAGCTTCGCCGCCATGGCCGCCTGCCCCCGCGGCAGCCCGAAACCGATGCGGGTCAGTTAGAGCATCTTGATCCTGTTGTCAGGGATCTCATCGACCGGAGCAAACGCTTTTACCAGCGGATCGAAAGGCTCGATGCTGCCTGGCGCAGAAAGTTCGAAATGCAGCCCGCCGCGATCCATCGCCTGCACGAACGGTTGAACGAAGCCCTGACCACGAGCTGATCAGAGTTTGGCAAGTGCCTCGGCCCAGGCTGCCAGGCGTTTCTCCCTCAGCGCTGCATCCATCTTGGGCTGGAATACAGTTGTCGATCCGATCATGGCCTTGGCGGCATCTTCCAGATTTGCGTAGATGCCTGCGCCAACCGCCGCCAGAATGGCCGCCCCCAATGCAGTGGTCTCGACAAAGTCCGGTCTGATAACCGGCAAGTCGAGCAAATCGGCAATGTCCTGCACCATCCAGTCATTCGCGCTCATCCCGCCATCGATCCGCAACGAGGTCCATTCCACTCCGTCTGCCGCATAGGCCTCGGCAAGATCATGCGTCTGGTAGGACATGGCTTCCAAGGCCGCGCGCGCGAGGTGCGCCTTGCCCGCGGCAAAGCTCAGGCCGCTGATGACGCCGCGAGCATCGGGTTGCCAATGCGGCGCACCCAATCCCGTATGCGCTGGCACGATAACCACACCGTGGCTGTCATCGATCGAGCGGGCCAAAGTCTCGGTTTCCTCTGCCGTCTCGATTACGCCGAGAGAATCGCGCAACCATTTGATCAAACTTCCCGCAACAAAAACCGAACCCTCCACCGCATATAACCGCTTGCCCGCCAGTTGGCACAGAACGGTGCCAAGCAGGCGGTTGTCCGATCTGGGCAGCTTCTCGCCCGTACAAGTGAGGATGAAGGCGCCAGTGCCATAGGTGACCTTCGTATCGCCGGGTTTGAGGCACCCCTGCCCCACCGTCGCGGATTGCTGGTCGCCCGCCATGCCGGTGATCGGGATGGCGCGGCCGAGGAGATCAGGCGATGTCATTCCCAGTTCACCGACATTGTCGACCACAGTAGGAAGTGCGGCAATCGGGACGCCGAAAATCTCGCACAGTTCCGGATCGAAGCTTTCGCCTTCAAGGCCGAGCAATAGCGTGCGGCTGGCATTGCTGGCATCGGAAACATGCAGGCCGCCGGTCAGCTTGAAGGCGAGCCAGCTTTCCACTGTGCCGAACGCTAGCCGCCCGTCTTGCGCGGCGGCGGATACTGCCGGATCGTTATCGATGAGCCAGCGCATCTTGGTGGCGGAGAAATAGGGATCGAGGAGAAGACCGGTCTTTTTTTGGATTGCCGCTTCGTGGCCAGCTTCCTTCAAGTCGGCGCAAAACGCTGCGGTGCGACGGTCCTGCCAGACCATTGCGCGGGCAAGTGGTTCGCGCGACTGACGGTCCCACGCCACCACCGTTTCGCGTTGGTTGGTGATGCCAATGGCGGCGATACAATCAGCGCCACCTGCCTTCTCAACCATCTCCTGCGCGCAGACGAGCGTCTTTTCCCAGATCTCCGCCGCGTCATGCTCGACCCAACCGGATTGCGGAAAATGCTGCGTAAGCTCTCTTTGGGAAACGCCATGCTGCTGGCCATCCGCTCCGAAAAGCATGGCCCGCGTAGAGGTGGTTCCTTCATCAAGGACAAGAATGAACTGGTCGGTCATGGCCTGAACATGCCGCTCGCCTCGAGCGAAGTCGAGAGGTGCTGGACCAACGTGTCTCGACTTCGCTCGACGCGAACGGCTAGGGGAACATGATGTCCCTTCCTCCGCAACCTTGGCCGACCGGCAAATGTGAACGATTGGAGCCGCTTGTGGCGCGCGTGCTGGCACCGAACGGCTCGCCCTTCACCTATACGGGCACGCAGACCTACCTTGTCGGAAGCGAAGAGGGCCTGGCGGTGATCGATCCCGGACCGGACGATGCCGATCATCTCGCCGCGCTGGAATCAGCCATCGGCGATGCGAAAGTTCTCGCAATCCTGTGCACGCACACCCACCGCGACCATTCGCCCGCCGCCGCTCCGCTGGCCGCCAGCACAAGTGCGCCCATCATCGGCTGCGCACCGCTGGTGATCGAAAGCTCCGCTCCGCGCGTCGATGCGCCCTTCGACAAGGAGTATCGGCCAGACCGCATCCTCCATGATGGCGAGAGCATTTCCGGTCCCGACTGGACGCTTACGGCCGTCGCCACGCCGGGCCACACATCCAACCACCTTTGCTATGCGCTGGAGGAGACGGGGGCGCTCTTCACCGGCGACCACGTGATGGCCTGGTCGACCAGCGTGGTGGTGCCGCCCGATGGCGACATGGCCGATTACATGGCCAGCCTGATGAAGCTCTATGAGCGCGAGGACCGCATCTATTACCCTGCCCATGGCCCAGCGATCGAGAAGACACGACAATTGGTGCGCGGCATGTATGGCCACCGGAAACAGCGCGAGAGACAGATCGTGAAGCTGCTGGAAAAACGGAACCGCGCTATAAACGAGCTCGTCCCCATCATGTACAAGGGTGTGCATGAACGCCTATGGCCCGCTGCCTCACAAAGCGTGCACGCGCATTTGCTGGAACTGGATAGGCAGGGGCGTGTATCCTGTCTGGACGAGCGCTGGGAATTGACTCCTGTTAGCTGAAGGAACATTCTCTGCCCGGTTGCTTGGCTATTGGGGGATGGGCCGTGGCGAGTGTTGCAGGCAATGAGAGCACGCAAGTCGGTCCGCGCAACTACCGCGCCGATCAGGGATTTTTCACGGGACTGTCGATCGCCCTGTCGCTGCTGATCCTGGTCGGCTTCGGACAGTTGGCCGCGCGCGGCATCACCGTTCCCGGCGAGTTTCCATTGCGCGTGCATGTCCATGCGTTTCTGCTGATCGCCTGGCTGGCAACATTCTCTTACCAGAACTGGCTAGCCTACAAAGGCAAGCTCAGTCGTCACAGGATGCTGGGCAGAACCGCACTTCTGATCGTCTTCGCCATCATTATTGCCAATGCCTATGTCACCATAATGGTGATCATGGAGGGTCGCCTGGGACCGGATTTCACACCCGGTTCATTCATTGCTCTAGGTACGGCGGATACGCTTTTCTTTGCCGGGCTGGTCGCATGGGCGCTTTCTTGCACCAGCGATCCGCAATCGCATCGTCGCCTGATGTTTGGCGCAACGCTGATCCTTGCGGCAGCCGGTATCAACAGGTTGCTGGGAAATGTCGCCGGAGAATATACGGAATATCTGAGCATTGCCGTACAGCTGGCTTTTCTGGCTGTGATGGCATGGAACGACCAGCGCGTGCTGGGGCACATCCACAAGACTACCTTGGTGCTGGTCCCGATCGTACTGGTTGAGAGGGCTTTGCCACATCTGCTAGGCGATTTCCCGCCCGTTGCGGATTTTGCGCAGGCCCTTGTCGGCTGATTATCGGGAGAGAAGATATGGCAACGGTAACGCAGGGAATGGAGAGCTCCGAGACCCGCGAACGGCGGTTCTTCCTGATCATGTCGGTGGTGATCGCGCTGCTCACCGTCGCGGGCTTCGCGCTCAACATCTTGCGCGGGCAGGCGGTGCCCAACCCGCCGCTGGTGTTCCACTTGCACGCGCTGGCGATGCTGGGCTGGTTGGTACTGGCGGTGAGCCAGAGCGCGCTCGCCTATCGCAACGATTTGAAGCGTCACCGGCTGCTGGGGACGATCGCGCTCGCCTGGTTGCCGGTGCTCGTCATTCTCGGCCTCGCAATGACCATCGCGAGCCTGCGTCTCCATGGCGGTCCGCCGGTGCTGGGGACGAGCGAATTCCTGTTCGTCAATTCGATGCATGTCGCCAGCTTCGCCGCGCTGACAGGCGTGGCGGTCGCGATGTGGCGCAAGACCGACTGGCATCGCCGGTTGATGCTGTGCGGCCTCGCCTCGATCGGGGCGCCGGGTATCGCGCGGCTGCTGCCATTGACGCTGTTCGTGCCCTATGTCTTCCCGGTGCTGATCGTGGCAGCGATGGTGTTCCCGGCTGCCGCGCTGGTGTTCGACGCGCAGCGCACTGGCCGCGTCCATCCCGCATGGCTCTGGGGGATCGGCTCGGTCTTCGCCATGCTGGCTATCGGTGAGCTACTTGCCGCAAGCAGTTGGGGTCTCGAAGTGACGGCGGGCCTCGTCGAGGGGACGCCCGGCGCGGATCGCCCTCTGTGGGGCTATGTTCCCGGGTGATGCCACCGTTACCCGCCAGCGCGGGCAGGGCCACCACCCATGAAGGCATCGAAGAACTCAACCGCCCCCGCGAGGAACGGTACGCGCCAGTCTTGTCGCAAATTTACAATTGAAGCCTGTGCATGGCGCCGTGGAAGCTGTCGCGGACTCTTGCAATCGCGCTGAAAATGGCGTGAAGGCGGCGCATGGTCTTCTCGATCTTCAGTACGAACAAATCCTTCGATGATCGCTGGGTTGGAAGCCCGACACTCAATCGCTGGGGCCTGCACCGGGCCCGGATAAAGGCTGCTCGCGGCGCCCGGAATGTCCGCCGCTCGATGGCAGTCAGTGTGCGATCAGAGCATGAGCGGGAACTACTGGACAAGGGGGTCACGGTTATCCCCAATTTCCTGCCGGATGATGCGTTCAAAGCTATCTACGAGGAGGCAAAACGGGCGGCCGATGCTGCGCGGGAGGCGACGCCATATCCCAGCCCTGCAGCTCGCGGTTTCGGCCAACAACAACATCACGAATGGGGCCTGGACCGTTTCGACGGCTCCACACTCAATCGCCTGATCGATGCCACACCGCTGGTTCAGGAATTCGGCCGCCGAAGCGAACTTAATCGTATGGCAAAGATCGTCACCGGGCGGAGCATCAACCCGAAGAAATGCTGCATATATGAGACTATCAGCAGCGCTGACCCGGACAATCCCGATATCCAGGCAGCCTTCCACCGCGACACTTTCTTCGATTCCATGAAATACTGGTTCTATCTCGAAGAGGTCACCGAGGCCGACGGTCCGCTGACCTATGTACCGGGCAGCCATCGGCTGACCAAGGAGCGGATGGATTGGGAAGAAAGCCGCGCGCAAAAGGCGATAGAGGCCAAGCTGGCGGGAAAGCGCGGCAATATGGGTGGGGCGTTCCGCATCACCGAAGCGGAAATCGCCCAGCTCGGCCTGCCCGATCCTGTTGCTCATACCGTCCAGCCCAACACGCTGATCGTGGCCAATGTCTTCGGCTTCCACCGTCGGGGCGATGCACAAGGCGGAACCAGCAGGCTCTCGCTTTACGCAAACCATCGCCCGCTCCTGCCCTTCTACCTTATCGGGCGCTGAGCAATCAGGGCGTGAAATCCTGCAGAAGCGGGCTATATCAGGATCATGACTGCACAGACCGCCATTCCGCCCGGCATCGACCTGCTCGAAGAGATCAACCGCCTCCGAAAGGAGAAGAACGCGGTGATCCTGGCGCATTACTACCAGACGCCCGACCTCCAGGACCTGGCCGATTTCGTGGGCGACAGCCTCGAACTTTCGCGCAAGGCGGCAGAAACCGATGCCGATGTCATTGCCTTTTGCGGCGTGAAGTTCATGGCCGAGACCGCCAAGATTCTTTCACCCGACAAAATCGTGGTGCTGCCCGATATGGAAGCGGGCTGTTCATTGGAGGACAGCTGCCCGCCGGAAAAGTTCAAGGCTTTCCGCGAAGCGCATCCCGACCATCTCGCGCTTACCTACATCAATTGCTCGACCGAGGTGAAAGCGCTCAGCGATATCATCGTCACCAGCTCTTCTGCCGAGACGATCCTGCAGCAGATACCGAAGGACCAGAAGATCATCTTCGGCCCCGACCGGCATCTGGGCGGTTACCTTTCGCGCAAGTTCAATCGCGAGATGCTGCTCTGGCCGGGCGTTTGCATCGTGCATGAGGCCTTCAGCGAGAAGGAATTGCTCAAGCTCAAGGCGCAGCATCCCGGAGCCCCGGTGGCAGCCCATCCGGAATGCCCGCCGACCATTATCGACCATGCCGATTATGTCGGCTCGACCAGCGGCATCCTCAATTTCGCCAAGAGCTTCGATGGCGATACGCTGATCGTGGCGACCGAGCCGCATATCATCCACCAGATGGAAAAGGCGCTGCCCGAAAAGAACTTCATTGGAGCACCCGGCGCTGACGGCAACTGCAGCTGCAACATCTGCCCCTATATGGCGCTCAACACAATGGAGAAGCTCTACCTCTGCCTGCGCGACCTCGAACCGCGCATCGAGATCGAGGAAAGCCTGCGTCTCGCTGCCAAGAAAAGCCTCGACAAGATGCTGGAAATGGCCAGCGGCACTGTCGGCAAGGGTGATCTGGGCGATCGGTGATGGAGGCAACCACGCCCGAATGGATTCAAGCTGTAGCTGCCGTTCTAGCTGTCGTTGGCGCAATTGTAGTTGGCTGGCGACAGATTGGAGTTTCCCAAAGGCAAACTGCTTTGCAGGAATTCCAGTTGCGAGAGAGTCTGTTTGACCGTCGAGTAGAAGTGTTTGAAGATGTACAATCTTTGTTTTCTGAAGTGCTAAGAGAAGGCAAACCAGCTGGTCATGAGAGCACCAGACAGTTCATCCGCGCCAAACAAAGGGCCCGCTTCTTATTTTCACGTAGTGTCAACGAATACCTTGATTCTGTGTGGGCGCACCACTGCGACTTATCGATGCATCAATCAATGCAAAAGGGTGATTACGGGGACGATGGTGACAAGAGTGTCGAAACAATCAAAGCCTATCACCAAGAACTAAAGTGGTTCGCCAACGAGGGCGCAAACTTGGTGGTTCGTTTCGGCGAACTGAAGCCGTTGGGCTGATCGCACTCCTGCACAATCCCCTACAAGGGCTTCCTTGCTTAACCCTTCCCCTTCACCACAAGGCCAAAGCTTGCGGTGATGCAAAGGCTTGATACTCTCCTCCACGCTATTGTGCGGAGAGAATCCCGATGAAAATACGGTCATGGCTGTTTGTGCCGGGGGATAGCGAGCGAAAGCTGGCCAAGGCGGCAACATGCGGTGCCGATGTGGTGATAGTGGACCTTGAGGATGCGGTAGCGAGCGAGGCCAAGCCTGCCGCACGCGCGGCCGCGTTCGAGTGGGTGGATGCCTATCGCACGCAACTGGTTGCCGGAAACAAGTTTGCCCGCTGGGTTCGGATCAACTCACTGCAGGGCGAGGAATGGCGTGCGGACCTGGCCGCGATCATGCCTGCCGCGCCCGATGGTGTAATGCTGCCCAAGGCCGAAGGGCCCGAACAGGTCCAGCAATTGGCCGCCGAATTGTTCGAATGGGAGGAGCGGCTTGACCTGCCCCTGAGTTCGACGCGTATCCTGCCGCAGGTGGGCGAAACGCCCATGTCCGCCCTCACCATTGGCGACTATGCCAAAGAGGAGGTGCTTCGGATCATCGGCCTCGCCTGGGGGTCGGAAGATCTTGCGTCCGCCATCGGCGCAACGCGCAGGCGGGACGCCAAAGGCGAATGGACCGACCTCTTTCGCATGGTCCGCAGCACGTTATTGCTCACCGCCCATGCACGCGGGATTGCACCGATCGAGACGGCCTTTGCCGATTTCCGCAACCTTGAGGGGCTGAAACATGCCGCAGTCCAGTCGCGCGCGGACGGCTTTGTCGGCATGCTCGCCATCCACCCGGATCAGGTGGAAATCATCAAAACCGCCTTCAGCCCCGGCGATGCCGAAATTGCCGCGGCGCAGGCCATCGTCGATTTGTTTGACGCCAATCCGGAAACCGCAGTGCTGCAGATGGATGGCCGCATGGTCGAAAAGCCGCATCTCGAACAGGCGCGGCAATTGCTGGCGAGTCTGGACTAAGCTCTATTCTTCAGCAGCTTCCGGCGCGCTCAAACCTGCGGAGAATGCCTCCTCCAACGTCTGCGGTTCGGGAGATTCGACTTCACCCTCAACCTCCTCATCCTCTTCGGTCACCTGCGGCACTTCGCGCAGCAGCGGCGGCTGCGATTGCAGATTGTCTGTTTGGATTATGTCGTCGCTGATCGAACCGGGCAGGATCTCGCCCGAAGCTTCGCGCAGATCGTTTTCTTGCGCCACGTCGGCCTCCTCCCCGCAGGCAGCGATGAGCAGAATTGGCAGGACCAGCGAAACTGTTCTCAAGCGCAAACGACGCACTCCCTATTCTGACAAGGCAGCAAGAAAAGCCGCGCTACGCGCCTGCAATGCCTCATCCCACTCCTGCGGCGCAAGCGCGATGCCGAGCTTCTCCAGACTGGTCACGCCATATTCGGCGATGCCGCAGGGCACGATGCCGGTAAAATGCGACAGGTCGGGCGCGATATTGACCGAGAAGCCATGCATGGTGACCCAGCGTCGAACACGTACGCCTATGGCGCCGATCTTCGCCTCGCCGCCGTCGACATCCTTCGTCCAGATGCCGATTCGGTCAGGCACGGCCCAGCTTTGGACGCCAAAGTCGGCGAGCGTAGCGATGACCCAGCCTTCCAGCGCATGGACGAAACGGCGCACATCCTTGCCGCGCCTCGACAGGTCGAGCAGCACATAGCCCACGCGTTGGCCGGGGCCATGATAGGTGTGACGCCCGCCCCGTCCCGTCTCCACAACATCAAAGCGCGGATCGAGCAATTCAGCGGCATCGGCGCTGGTCCCGGCAGTGTAGACTGGCGGATGTTCGAGGAGCCAGATCAGTTCTGCCGCCTCGCCCGCAGCGATCGCCTCATTGCGCGCCTGCTGTTCCGCCAGCGCCTCACGATAAGGCACCGGTTCCTGCGACAAACGCCATTCAACGGGGGGTAGAACAGATTCAACCATGCGTTGGCATTGCGTGGCGGGCTGCACACTGTTTATCAAGTGGAAACCACGCGGGAGGGAATGCCATGGAATTCGACATGAACCGCACCTGGACCCAAGCGGTTGCGCTTGTGGGTGCCAATTTCCAGTTGCTGGCGGTGATCGCGGGCATCTTTTTGCTGCTTCCATCCGCACTTTTCTATGTCGCCATGCCAGACCTACTGGCTTCGCTGGAGCAGACGCAGGATCCCGATCTTCTTTATTCGATCCTGGCTGAATCGATGGGACCGCTTATCGGATACGGCCTGTTGGCCATGTTGGCACAAATCATCGGCTATCTCGGCATGATTGCGCTAATGGGTGAAGACCGCCCGACCGTGGGAGAGGCATTGAAGAGGGCGCTGTCCAAGACGCCCAGCGCCATCGGCGCGACGCTACTTCTCGTAATCGTGTATATATTGGTGGCAGTGGTTCTGTCGCTCGTGCTGGGGCTCGTAATCGCTGGACTTGCAAGTCTGGCTGGCGATGGGCTGGCTGCCGTGACCACTTTCCTCGGAGCTATCGCCACTCTGATTGTCATAATCTATGTCGTCACGCGTTTCACGCTGACAATGCCGGCGATCGTCCTGGAAGGGCTGGCAAATCCGGTAAAAGCCATGACCCGGTCATGGGAATTGACGAACAGGCACGCGCTGAAGATTTTTGTCTTTTATGCGCTGCTTATCATATCCTATTTGGTGATCAGCCTGCTGCTGGGTTCGGTATTCGGCCTGGTTGCCGTTGCCTTTGGTGGCGGAACGGGATCGTCGCTTGTGCTGGGCCTCGCCAATGGCCTGATCGGCGCGGCGGTGGCCATGGTCTTCAGCGGCATTTTGGTGAGCATGTATCAACAGCTCTCCGGCGTGAGCAGTCGACGGATCGAGGATACGTTTAGTTGAAGCCGCGCCTTCTCGCGCAAGTTCGATTCAATCCTGCCATCCCCATGCGAGCGTACAAGGAGGAATATTGGCCCAGACGCGGCTTGTATCGACGCGGGAAAAATAGCGTTTGGAGTATTCACGCGCAGCGCCGGTATATTGATAGGTCAGGAAAGCGCCGCCCTTGCGGATTACCCTTTGGGTAGCAGCGGCAATCCGCGCACCAATACCGTCGGGAAGCGTCGAGAAAGGCAGGCCGGACAGCACATAATCTGCCTTTTCATGACCGATGGACTTCACAATTTCTTCGACGTCCTCAGCTGAACCGAGAACCGCGTGGAAGCGGCTGTCCTTAATTGTCTTGCGCAGGTAATCGATGAACAAGGGATTGGTGTCGATCACCAGCAGTTCCCCATCACCCGGCAGACGATCCAGCACAGGCTGGCAGAATGTACCGACGCCAGGACCGTATTCGACAAACAGCTTGGTATTTGCCCAGTCTACCGGCTCCAGCATGGCCTTCACCACCGCCGGACTGGAAACCGCAATCGCGCCCACCATGCGGGGATGCTCCAGGAAACCGCGAAAGAAAACACCGGCAGGGCCCAGAGCGCGCTTGATCTTACCTGCAAGTCGCGGCAGCCCGCGGCTTTCAGCCAGTTCATTGCCATTCATGGAAAAATGCATGCCCCCAATTCAGCCGACGCAAGATATGGCGCCCGGTTTCGAGAGTGTGACCGTCGCAAAAGCGCGTTAAGAATGCAACAATCTTAAGACAGATTGTCCCCAAAGGGTGATCAGGTGATTTCCTCGATCAGTTCCGGCGGGCGGCACAGGCGCACGCCCGTTTCGGTCTCCACCAGTGGACGTTCGATCAGCTTGGGATCGGCAGCCATGGCATCGAGGACCGTATCGTCATCGGCATCGGGCAAGCCGCGCTCCTTGGCATCAGTGCCGCCCAGCCGCAGTCCTTGCGCCGGGGATATTCCCGCATCGGCATAGAGCTGCGCCAGCTTGGCGCGCGTCGGCGGGTGCTTGAGATACTCGACGATCTCCACCTCATAGCCCTTGCCCCGCAAGGTCTGCAGCGCCATGCGCGATTTGCTGCAACGCGGATTGTGCCAGATCGTGGCCTTCATTCCTGCCTCCCCTGTCTCCTGATCGCATCACGCCCTAGCCGGAGCGAAAAAAATCGCAAGTCCCGCAAATTGGCTATTGTAATTGCGAATGCGTCGCAATAGAGGCGCTCTTGCAAATCAATCGCAACAACGACTCGCAAGTCTAGTTCAGGGGGTCTCTTGACACGTACCGTTCCCATCCGTCGCTCAGCACTTCTCGCCGCCAGCGCCATGACGCTCGCCGTCCCGGCACAGGCTGCAGACGACACAGAGCGCGACTATCTGCCCGCCGACATCATCGTGACGGCAGATCGCGAAAGCTACGTCGCCAATGATGGAACCAGTGCAACCAAGACACCAACGGCTTTGATCAACGTCCCGCAAGCGGTGAGCGTGTTGACTGCCGACCAGCTCGAAGACCAGGGCGTGACTCAGCTAAACAATGCCTTGCGCTTTGTGCCCGGCGTGAGCCTGGAATCCGGCGAAGGCCACCGCGACGAAGTGTTCATTCGTGGGCAGGAGACGACCGCAGACTTCTATCTCGACGGGCTGCGCGACGATGCACAATATTACCGGTCGCTCTATAATGTCGATCACGTCGAAGTGCTGAAGGGTGCCAATGCGCTAATCTTCGGTCGCGGTGCGGGTGGCGGTGCGATCAACCGCGTCAGCAAGACCGCGCGAACCAGCGGTACCTTCGTCAACGGCGCAGCCTCAGCCGATACATTCGGTGCATTTGCGCTGTCGGGCGACGTCAACACAACGCTGTCCGAGAATGTCGCCTTCCGCCTCAACGGCACTTATGAGGAATTCGACAATCATCGCGATTTCTACGAGGGCCGTTTCATCGGTTTCAACCCGACGCTGACGGCGGATCTAAGCCCGAATACGCGGCTTATCGCCAGCTACACTTATGATGATGACCAGCGCGTGACCGATCGCGGCGTGCCCAGCCTCGATGGCCTGCCGCTAATGGGATACGACAAGACCTTCTTCGGCGATCCCGATTACAATTTCAGCGATGTCAAAGTGCATGTCGCCCGTGCCAGGGTGGAGCACGACATTTTCGACTTGCTGACATTTAATGCCAGCCTGCAATATGCCAATTATGACAAGTTCTATGCCAATCTCGTTCCCGGAGGCGGCACGACTGCGACCACCGCCACGCTGTCGGGCTATGAGAGCGGCACCAAGCGGGAGAACCTGATCGGCCAGGCCAATTTCATCGGTACTTTCGAAACGGCAGGCGTCGGCCACACGCTGCTGGTTGGCACCGAATTCACCACTTCCGATACGGATTCGATCCGCAACCGGGCCCGGTTCAACAATGACGCGGATACATCCGTAACGGTGGACCTTGCCGATGTGATCACGCCGCCGGCCTTTACACTCGAACCCCAGCGCGCCAGCACCTCCGACCTGCGCACCTTCTCCTTCTATGTGCAGGAGCAGATGGATTTTGGAATCGTCCAGCTTGTCGGCGGCGTCCGCTATGACGAGTTCGACCTGACCTCCACCGACCTTGTCGCCAATTTCGACGGAGCGCGCATCGACAAGAAGTGGAGCCCGCGCCTCGGCCTGATTATCAAGCCGCAGGAGGATATCTCGCTCTATGCCAGCTTCGCCGAAAGCTTCCTGCCGCAATCGGGCGACCAGTTCACCGTGCTCAGCCAGCTGACCGAAAGCCTGGAGCCCGAACAGTTCACCAATTACGAAGCTGGGCTGAAATGGGCGATCGAGCGCGAATTGCTGCTGACCGCTGCGGCGTTCAAGCTCGAGCGCAGCAATTCACGTTCGGTCGATCCGGATACCGACCTCACAACCCTGGTGGGTGAAAGCACGACCAAGGGCTTCGAGATTGGACTGACAGGCGAAGTGGTGCCCAACCTCAATGTCAGCCTCGGCTATGCCTATCTCGATGCCGAAATCACTGATTCAGCAGATCCCGCCACCATTGGTATGCCGCTGCAGCAGGTTCCCGAAAGCCACTTCACCGCATGGGCGCGCTATGATGTGAATGACCGCCTGGGCTTTGGTGCGGGCGTGATCCGCCAGACCAGCCAGTTCGCCTCGACTTCGGCGAGTGCCGTGACGCTGCCCGGCTACACCCGCGTGGACCTCGCCGTGTACTACGATGTGAGCGAAAACGTCGCATTGCAGCTCAATGTCGAGAACCTGTTCGACGAAGACTATTACCCCTCGGCGCATGGCAACAACAACATCCAGCCCGCAGAGCCGCTCAACGCATCGCTGAGCGCAAGGGTGCGATTCTAAGATATTGGAAGGGGAGGCTTAGTCCTCCCCGTCAACCCTCAGGGCAGGAACAGCACGCGCCGCATCTGCCGGGTCTATCCCCGGCGCAGGTGCGGCGCTGATGCGTTCGCGGCGGCGGGCAACACGGCCCGCACGCTGGATCGCACGAACAAGGCGAGGGTAGACTCCGCAGCGGCACAAATTTGGCACCGCCTCCTTGATGTCACTTTCCGAAGGATCGGGATTGCGCGCGATCAACGCAGATGCAGCGATAACGATGCCCGGTGTGCAATAGCCACACTGGATCGCCTGCTCGGCCACCATGGCCTGCTGCACAGGGTGGGAGCGATCATCGCTCAGCCCCTCGATCGTGGTGACAAAGCGTCCCTCCGCCTCGGCCAGAGTGATCAGGCAGCTTCTCAGCGCCTCCCCATCCACCAGCACCATGCAGGCACCGCAATCGCCCTCGCCGCAGCCATATTTCGTACCCGTCAGATTGGCGGCATCCCGCAGCGCCCACAGCAAAGGGGTCTGCGGGTCCATGTCGAAACGGACCGGCCGGTCATTGACTGTCATGCTGGTCATGCAGTTGCCCTAGCCTTCCGCATAACTTTCCAGCAATCCGCATCGACCGCAGCGATAGGTAATAACCGTCAGCTTCTTCCGACCTTTGACATTCAAACCCCACCAACGCTTTTCCGGCTTGCCCTCAATCCATTGGCCAGCACAATGCCCACCATTGGTATCCGTCGTCAGCGAGAAGCCCACTTCCATGCGTCCGGCACATTTGCTGCAGGTTCGCGAAACAGCCATGCCTCAGTTGCGCCAGCTGGAATCGATCTTGTCGATGCGGCGGGTCCAGGCCTGGAAATCGAGCTTGCCGAAATCGTCGACCAGCATCAGGTCACGGTCGCGCTGGTGCACTTCGATAACCTCTGGCGGGACGATGATCGGCTCGCCGATCGAATATGTCTTCACCTGCACCTCGCCCGCGCGCTGGAACATGTAGTAGAGGAAGAACATCTCGTGGATCGTGCGGCCCATCAGCACCGGACCGTGGTTCTTCAGCATCAGTACCTGCCGGTTGCCCAAATTCTGGACCAACCGCTCGCCTTCCTCGTTGCGGACGGTGATGCCCTCGAAGTCATGATAGCCCACCAGCCCTTCGAAGAAGCAACTGTAGAAGTTGTGCGGCGTCAGCCCTTCCTTGGAACAGCACACCGCCATCGTATCCGGCGTGTGCGTGTGAACGATGGCGTGCGCCCAATCCAATGCTTTGTGGAAGGTGGAATGCTGGGTGAAGCCCGCCAGGTTCACGGGATGCGGGCTATCGGACAGCTTGTTCCCCTCAGCATCGATCTTGATCAAATTGGACGCTGTCACCTCATCCCACATCAGGCCGAAGGGGTTGATCAGGAAGGCGTCCCTTTCACCGGGAACGCGCAGGGTGATGTGGTTATAGATGCCCTCGCACCAGCCCATGTGGTCGAAAATGCGATAGCAGGCGGCGAGGTCCAGCCGCGCCTGCCATTCCTCCGGCGAACAATCGATCGGCAGCTTGTCTGCATCTGGTTTTAATTGAGTGGCCATTTTCGCGTTCTCCCTCGCGGTGCTTTCATTTGCGCCTCTTGTAGGCGTAGAGTGCTGCCAAGCCAATGGGGAGAGGAAGCTACATGGCGACAATGACGGGATTCGGGCGTCCCTCCAAGACGGTAATGCAGACTGCGTTCGTGGTGGAGGACATCATGGCCGCCATCCAGATCTACACGCGCACGCTCAATATCGGGCCCTTCTTTTTGCTGTCGCATGCGAAGAACCCGGCACGCATGTATCGGGGAATGAACGTTCCCTGCGAGATCAGCCTGGCAATGGCTTTCGCCGGCAATATGAACATCGAGCTGATCCAGCAGCATGATGACGAGCCATCGCTCTTCAAGGAACAGATCGAGCAACACGGCTATGGTTTTCACCATTATGGCGTGGCGCATGAGGATGTGGAGGCCGCGCTACCGCTCTATTCCGGCGAGGGATTCGAGGTTGTGAGCAGCAACACCGTGCCCACTGGCGGCACGGTCTATTTCCTGGAAGACGACAATCCCGCCCAGCCAGGCTATCTCGAATTGCTGCCCTACACTGCGGGGATGGAGGAGACTTTCACCCGCTTCTGGCAGGCGGCGCAAGATTGGGACGGCAGCGATCCGGTGCGGCCTTTTGCGTGATGAGTGATCGCGATTGTCGCGTTCCGATCCCATTCCGTCCCAAGCCTGACTCCGGGTGATCAACCGTCTCGCTTCGACATTTTGGCTTGTCACTGAGGTCCTGCACCGAATAGGGATAGTTTGGAACCTAAGGAATGTCAGCGGGCATATCCGGCTGGCGCTTGCGCAAATCTTGCGCGCGGGCAGGAGAGGAAATTGTGACAGAACTATCCAACGTGGATGAACAACGCCGCGCCGATTGGCTGGCCCTGTATGAACGGATGTTGCTGATCCGGCGGGCGGAAGAACGGGTCGGCAAGGTCGCACAGGCGGGCGGAATGCCCGGCGGCGTGCACCTCTATATCGGCCAGGAAGCTTCGGGCGTCGGCGTGTGCTCGGTACTGGAAGACAGCGACTATATTACCAGCACGCATCGCGGCCACGGCC
The DNA here is from genome assembly GCA_913055595.1 of uncultured Altererythrobacter sp. Classification (GTDB taxonomy): domain Bacteria; phylum Pseudomonadota; class Alphaproteobacteria; order Sphingomonadales; family Sphingomonadaceae; genus Alteraurantiacibacter. Next base: position 4,035 of record CAJXLD010000009.1, on the reverse strand, counting down.
ATTTCCTTGCCAAGGGCGGCGATATCGCCGCCATGTTCGCGGAGCTTTGGGGCAAGCGCACCGGCATCTGCAAGGGCATGGGCGGATCCATGCATGTGGCCGATGTCAGCAAGGGCATCCTTGGCGCCAACGGCATTGTCGGCGGCGGTATCGCTATTGCTGCGGGCGCAGCGCTGGGCATCAAGACCGGCAAGGAAGACAAGGTTTCGGTCTGCCTGTTCGGTGACGGTGCGGCCAACCAGGGCGTGTTGATGGAGAGCCTGAACATGTCGGCCGTTTGGAAGCTCCCGGTGATCTGGGTGCTGGAGAATAACGGCCTGTCCGAATTCACCATTACCGACAAGGTAACGGCCGGCGAACAGATCGACCGTGCCCGTGCCGTGGGCATGCCGGCGGTGAGCGTCGACGGAAACGATGTGATTGCGGTGCAGGAAGCGATGCAGGAAGCTGTCGACCGCGCGCGGGCAGGTGAAGGACCCAGCTTCATCGAAACCAAGACCTATCGTATCCGTGGTCACCTTGAGGCCGAGGACGCCTTCCTGGGCGGATATTCCTATCGCACACAGGAAGAGATCGACGCGTGGAAGGCACCCGACAAGGATCCGATCCTGCGTTTTGCCACCCGGCTCCTGGCTGAAGGCGGCGCTTCGCAGGCTGACCTTGACGAGATCGAGGAGCGCATCGCCCAGCAGGTGGATGCGGCAGAGAAATTCGCCGAAGAAAGCGAAGATGCTGATCCCGAGTTGATCTACGACATTACCTTTGACGGCCAGCGTCCCTGAGGAGCAACACCATGGCAAAACAACGCTATATCCAGGCAATCAACCAGGTGTTCCTCGATGAGATGGAACGCGACGAGAATATCATCCTGTTCGGCGAAGACGTTGAACTGGCGATCTTTGGCGACACGCGCGAGGTCTACAAGACCTTCGGTCCCGAACGAGTCTACAACACTCCGATCTGCGAAAATTCGCTGACCGGCATGGCCGTGGGTGCTGCAGCGGCCGGGCGCAGGGTCATCCTGCATCTCATGTTCGGCAATTTCGTTTACACCGGCATGGATGCCATCGCCCACCAGATGGCCAAGCTGCGGATGATGACGGGCGGGCAGATGGACCTGCCGATCACCGTGATCTGCGGTTATGGCGGCGGGCGCTCACTCGCCGGGCAACATTCGGACACGCCCTTCCCCGTGCTGATGAATATCGGCGGGGGAAATGTGGTGACCCCGGCAACGCCTGCCGATGCCAAGGGCCTGCTGACCACGGCCATTCGCGGCAACAACCCGACCTTCTTCCTGGAGGCAAGCGGGCGCGGCGGCGATAGCGGCGAAGTACCCGAAGGCGAATATCTCGTCCCCTTCGGCAAGGCGGCCGTGCACAAGGAAGGCGATGATGTGACCATCTGCGCCATCGGCACCATGGTCCGGCCTGCCCTGCGTGTGGCCAACAAACTGGAAGACGAAGGCATTTCTGCAGAAGTGATCGACCCGCGCACGCTGGTGCCGCTGGACGAAGACGGCATTGCCGCCTCGGTTCGCAAGACGGGCCGACTGGTGATTGTCGACGAGTCCAAGGACCGCTGTAGTGCCGCCTCGCATATTGCCGCCGTCATGGCGGACAAATGTTTCGACAAGCTCAAGGCACCGATCAAGCGCGTCACCGTGCCCAACGTGTCTATGCCTTATGCCAATGTCGCCGAAATGGCGATCTTCCCGACACCCGACAAAATCCACGCCGCTGTCAAATCGATCGCCGGCGAAATGGAAGTGAGTAACGCATGAAAATCAAATTGAAACTCCCGCGCTATGGCATGAATATGGAGGAGGCCACGATCGTGAAGTGGCTCAAGCAGCCGGGAGACGCGATCAAGGAAGGCGATGGTCTCTACGAGATCGAAACCGAGAAGGTGACGCAGGTCGTGGAAGCCGTGGGCGATGGGACCATGGTCGAAATCCTCGTACCCGAGGACGAGATTGCTGAAGTGGGCGAAGCGGTCTGCGTGGTCGAAGCCTGATCGCGCCCTCGCGCTTACACCCCATCGAATAAATGGAGCGTAGAATGTCTGACATTCCTATCCTCGGCTCGTTCTGGACGCTGGCCCCGGGCACGGCCCCTACCGGGCCGGATTTTTCCAGTGTCGATATCAAGACACGCATCGAAGCGGCAGCAAAGGTCGGGTTCAAGGGCCTGGGGTTCTGGCACACCGACATGGCGCATTTCATGCAGACGACCAGCCTGTCCGAAGTTCGCAAGATGCTCGACGACAACGGTATCGAGTTCGTTGAAGTCGAATGGCTCAACGAATGGTTCCGGACTGACGAACGCCGGGTGGAATCGGACAAGTGGCGCGCTCTCCTGCTCGATGCCGCCGAACAGCTTGGTGCGCGGCATATCAAGATCGCCGATCTCGCCAATCATGATGTGTCGGTGGAGGAGATGACCCCGGCCTTTGCCCAGCTTTGCGCCGATGCGGCGGAGCACGGCACCAATATCGTGTTCGAAATGCTGCCGAAGCAGTTTTCCAGCCTGCCCTCGCTCGACCTCGTGTTGAAGCTGATCAAGGATGCCGGTGCCCCGAATGGGGGCCTTATCCTGGACAATCTCCATGTCGAGCGCATCGGCAACGGCTATGCAGAGATCGCCGAGAAAATTAGTCTCGACGAGGTTGTGCTCGCGGTGGAAATCAATGACGGATTTTACGGCACGCCGCTGAAGTTCGAAGACACCGTGATCAACCGCCGCCTGCTGCCGGGTGACGGTGAATTCGACATCGAAGGCTTCCTCCATGCGATCTGGGATACCGGTTATGACGGCCCCATCGGCGTGGAGACGATCAACGAATACATGCGCTATTGGACGCTGGAGACCTTGGCCGAAGTCAGCTTTGCCAAGACCAGCGAAGTGATCAATGCGGCGCGCGCAAGCTGGCAGGGCAAATAGAACCCGATACTGACGCACCGTCCATGCGCCCGCAACCGGCGCAGGGCGGGAGAGGAGAGAAACAATGAACTCGGTACTCGATAAATTCGATATGACGGGCCGTTCGGTCTTCGTGACCGGTGGCGGATCGGGCTTGGGCCTTGGCTATGCCGAAGCGGTGGCCGAAAACGGTGCCAAGGTAACGCTGACCGGCCGCTCGAAAGAGAACATCGAGGCCGAGGCAGCACGCATGCGCGATCTTGGCTGGGAGGTCGTGGCGCGCCAGCTCGACATCAGCGATGCAGCAGACACACGCAAGGCGATCGAGGAACATGTGGAACGCTATGGGAGCCTCGATGCCGTCTTCGCCAATGCCGGGATCGGGGACGGGCCAGGCTTCTGGAATGCTGCCGCGCAAGAGCGCAACCCGGAGGGTTCGGTAGAGAACCTGACCGACTCACACTGGGCCAAGATCATCGACGTCAATCTCAACGGCACCGCCTACACCATTTCTGAAGCCGCCCGGGCGATGAAGGCACTGGGCAAACCGGGTTCGATTGTCGTGACCTCTTCAGTCGCCTCGACCAAGACGTTCCCTACCATTGCCACCGGCTATATGGTCTCAAAGGCGGCTGTGTCGCACCTTGTGCGGCAGGTTGCGCAGGAATTGGCTGAATTCGGTATCCGGGTGAACGCGATTTCGCCTGGCATGATCGTCACCAATATTGGCGGCGGCTACCTCGCCAGTCCGGAAGCGCGCAAGGCAATGGGCAGTTTCGTTCCCATGGGCCATATGGGTGAAGTGGACCAGGTGAAGCCATTGGCGCTCTATCTTGCTTCCGATGCCTCGGACTTCATGACCGGCGTGGAGCTGGCGATCGATGGCGGCGTATTGCTCGGCACGTTCAAGTAGGTCGCTGGCGGGACACAGAAGGTTGGCACACGGATACTGTCGGCACATGCTCTCCAACAGTCTCGCCACCACCCATCCAACAAGATTGACTTTCTTGCGCCGATTGGCGAGCCAGTGCGGGCACGACCGGCGAACCGTCGGCGTGATGGGAGGGATTCGATGACTGCGCAGCTTGGCTATGGCCAACCCATGGAAGGCGTG
>CAJXLD010000008.1 GCA_913055595.1 uncultured Altererythrobacter sp. | reverse complement strand
TAACCGGAAATCCCCACATGTCTATTGCTTGACCGGCGATAGCTGCCTGCGCCAAGCTGATCCGAAGGAAATTTGAGCGGAAACGGACGGATTATGGGCGAAATCTTCATTGGCAATGACCTGGATGGCGAGCGGCAGGTCCTCAACCTCGGCCGTGCGAACCGCCACGGGTTGATTGCAGGCGCGACGGGCACGGGCAAGACGGTCACGCTGCAGGGCATGGCCGAAAGTTTTTCCGCCCAGGGCGTTCCGGTCTTCGTTGCCGATGTGAAGGGCGATTTGGCAGGTATCTCCATGCCCGGGTCGCCAACATTCAAACATGCCGACAAGCTGGAAGGCCGGGCGAAGGAACTGGGCATGGATAATTATGCCTATTCCGATAATCCGGTGATATTCTGGGACCTCTATGGCGAGCAGGGCCATCCCGTGCGCACCACGATTTCCGAAATGGGGCCGCTGCTACTGTCCCGCCTGCTCGACCTTAACGACACGCAGGAAGGTGTGCTGCAGGTTATCTTCCGCCACGCCGATGACGAAGGCCTGCTTCTGCTCGATTTCGAGGATTTGCAGGCCATGCTGAGCTGGGCGGCGGAAAATGCATCAGAGCTTTCGGGCAAATACGGCAATGTCACCAAGGCCAGCGTCGGCGCGATCCAGCGGCAATTGTTGAGTTTCGAGGCGCAGGGCGCGGACCAGTTCTTCGGTGAGCCCGCGCTGGAGATCGACGATTTCCTCAGCCAGGACGAGCAGGGCCGCGGCTATATCAACGTGCTCGCCGCCGACAGGCTGATGCGCAGCCCCAAGCTTTACGCCACTTTCCTGCTGTGGCTGCTGGCCGAACTGTTCGAGAGCCTGCCCGAAGTGGGCGACCCGGAGAAACCGAAGCTCGTCTTCTTCTTCGACGAGGCACATCTGCTGTTCGACGATGCGCCCAAGGCGCTGGAGGACAAGATCGAGCAGGTCGTGCGGCTGATCCGTTCAAAGGGCGTGGGCGTCTTCTTCGTGACGCAGAACCCGATCGATATTCCTGAGGAGGTAGCCGGACAGCTGGGTAACCGCGTGCAGCACGCCTTGCGCGCCTTCACGCCCAAGGACCAGCGCGCGATCAAGGCTGCGGCAGAGACCTTCCGCATCAACCCCGATCTCGACGTGGAAGAGGCGATCACGCAATTGCGCGTGGGCGAGGCGCTGGTCTCCACGCTGATGGAGGATGGCGCACCCAGCATTGTCGAGCGCACATTGGTGAAACCGCCGCGCTCGCGCCTTGGACCCGTCACGGTCAAGGAACGCCTGATTATCAATTCGGTCAGCCCCTTCGATAACAAATATGATGTCGAGATCGACCGCGAAAGTGCCGAGGAAGTGCTAGCGCAAAAAGCCATTGACGCCGCCGAAACCGCCAAGGAGGTGGAGGAAAAGGGCGAGGAGGAAGTGCGCAAGCGCAGCCGCAAGAGCACCTCGATCTGGGAAAAGGCGGGCAAGCGCGCCATGTCTGCCGCCGCAGGGTCATTGGCCTCTGTCGCCGCCGCCGCCGTGCTCGGCCGCAAGTCCCGCGCTAACCCTATGCGGACTGCCGCGACATCGGCTGCCGGGACTATTGCGACCGAATTCGGCGGGGGTATCGCCGGGCGCTTCGTGCGCAACCTGGTCGGCGGCCTGATGCGTTAGGCTACCTGGTTGAACGTCCGCAATTGGGTGGGAAGCGGACTAGCTACTTTCGAAGATAATGTTCTTCGTCGCTGGATGGCGGAATACCTGCGGGCTCAGAGATGTTCGATACACTTTGGACAAAGATCCTAGGTTCTCCGGACACGCCTCGAAACCTTCGGAAAAACAATACCGCAATTGCTTCCTTAGAGCCGGACGGCACATGTACCAAGGAATAGTCCTTTGCCTCATCAATTAGGTATAAGGCTGTTTCTCTCGACAAAAGCGCATTTAGCGTAAAATCACATTCTGGATTGAACACTAAGATACCGCCGTTGGATATTTCTGCTCCAGTCATATAGAATTCAGGTATCCAAAGACGCACCGTGATCATACCGTACGAAGACTCTTCGCCTATGGTCTCTAGTGTACAGATATCATGACCGTCTCGCTCTTCGGCGCACCCGGAAATCAAAACTACGGGGAGTATCGCGAAAAGAGTCCAAAATCTCATGGAAGCGTTCTGCGCCCTTTCCTTCACGTCTGCAATTGGGTCGTTAGCGGACGTCGCTTGCCATCGCTCACCCCACCGGCAGCCTGATCTCCGCCACCAGCCCGATTACCTCGCCGTCATCGCCCAGCCTGTTGGCGAGCGTCAGTGTGCCGCCATGTTGCTCGGCGATGGCGCGGGCGAGGGTGAGGCCGAGGCCGGCGCCGCCCGTCTCGCGGTTGCGTGAGGCTTCGCCACGGGTGAAAGGCTCGAGCATGGAGGCGATCTCGTCTTGCGGGATGCCGGGGCCGTCATCCTCGATGCGGATCACTGCCTGCCCGTCGTCACGATGGAGCGAGACAACCGGCTTTTCGCCATAGCGCAGTGCATTTCCGATAAGGTTGCGCAATGCCCGGCGCAGCCATGTGGCGCGCAGGCGCAAGGCCGTTCGCTGCGTATCGCCCAGCGTCACGTCTTCGCCCATGTCCTGATACTCCTCGACCACCGAGGAGACGAGCGCGGACAGATCGGTGCGTTCGAGCGGGTCGCTCGGCCGCCCGACGCGTGCAAGCGAGAGGATGTCGTCAAGCGAAGTGGTAATGTCCTCGATCGTGTCGGCCATGCGCTGGCGCTCGGCATCATCTTCGACCGATTCTATCCGAACGCGCAAGGCGGCGAGCGGTGTCTTGAGGTCATGCCCGATCGCACCCAGCATCACGTCCTTTTCATCGAGCAAGGCGGCGATGCGCGCCTCCATGGCGTTGTGCGCATTGATTAGGCGGCGCGTGTCTTCGGGCCCCGAAGGTTCGAGCTGGTCGCTGGTTTCGCGCGTGGCGGCGAATTGCTCGACGCGCGTCGTCAGTGCGGCCAGCGGGTGCGTAATCCGTCTGAGCAGCCAGGCAAGGCCACCCACCAGGACGATATAGAGCAGCAGTGTCTGCACCACGATACCGGTGATCTGCAAAGGCTCAGGTCCGGGTAGCGGGACGCGTGCGATCAACCATTCGTCCTGACCTTGCCGCTTCAATCCGGCGACAAGCATTTCACCCAATGGGTCCCAGCCGTCGCGATTTTCAAAGCGGGAGTTGGTTTGCACCCTGCGCAGTCCGCGCATGATATAGGCATCGTTGGACACCGGTCGCGAAAGCACTACCAGCTGATCGATCTCAATACCTTGATCGGTCAGCATATTTTCCAGGCGTTCGTGCCGCTCCTCATCCTCGAATTCGCCTTGCAGGATTGGGGATTCGAGCGCGCGTTCGAGCCGAAGGCGCCTGCGCTCGCGCCCCGGACGGCGCGGATCGACATCGCCGGTGACATAATCGACGCGCGGATCGGCCACCAGCTGGAAAGCAAGTGCGCTGATCAGGCCGAATTCGCGGCGTTGTTCTTCGGCCCGGAAGCGCAAGACGCCTGAAAGGGTTTGCGCAACGAGCAGTGCCAGCGCCACGGCCAGCAACATTTGCCCCAGCAGGCTCTTGGGAAAGAAACGACGCATTATTCGCCTTCCTGTGCCACGCGGTGAACATCGGCGGCGAGGCGATATCCACCGCCCCAGACGGTCTGGATCAGCTTGGGGTCGCGGCTGTCCTCTTCCATTTTTCGTCTCAGCCGACTGACCTGGTTATCTACGGCGCGGTCGAACAGATGTGCTTCGCGCCCCTGCACCATGTCGAGCAGGCGATCACGGTCGAGCACTTGTCGCGGGTGTTCGAGGAAGGCGACCAGAAGGCGGAATTCGGCGGAGGAAATGGGCACGATCGTGCCTTCGGGATCGGTGAGGCGACGCTTGAGCGGATCGAGCGACCAGCCTTCGAATTCGTAATGTGCGTCGACTTCCGGCTCCGGAGCGCTACGCGTTGCACGGCGCAGGACAGAGCGGATACGGGCGACTAGTTCGCGCGGTTCGAACGGTTTGACGACATAATCGTCGGCACCGATTTCCAATCCGACGATGCGATCTGTCGCCTCACCCTTGGCTGTGAGGAAGATCACCGGGAGCTTCTTCGCCTCGATCAAATGCCGGCAGAGGGAGAGCCCGTCCTCCCCCGGCATCATGATATCGAGCAGCACAAGGTCCGGCTGTTCGTCGAGCAGGATCGTGCGCGCCTTCGCGGCGTCCGCAGCCTGCTTCACGCTGAACCCCTGGCGGGACAGATAGTCCGCCAGGGGTTCGCGCAAGCTCGCTTCGTCATCGACAAGCAGCAGCTTGATCTCTGCCTGATCGCTCATTGGCGCATCAATGTCCCCAGTTTCCCCCAATGTCTTAGCCTACTGAGCGCCGATGCATACGTCTAGCCTGAGGCTGCGCCGCGCGGCGTTCCTCGCGCGTGATTGTGCCATTGCCATCCTTGTCGGCCGCATCAAAGCGAGCGAGCGCGGCCGCATTGAATTCCGCCTGCGAGATCGCGCCGTCATTGTCGCTGTCTGCCTGGCCCAACATGACCATGCCCCGCATCATCCTGCCGGGGCCGCGCATGGCCATGCGCCTGCCAGCTTCCGACCCAGCTTCGGCACGTGCCGCGCGTCGTTCCTCACGGCGATCCTTGCGCTGATCGCGAATGGCGGCGAATTCCTCGCGGCTGATCGCACCATCGCCATCGGTGTCTACAGCGTCGAAACGCGCATTGGCGCGTGCTTCACGGTCACCGGCATCGAGCTTGCCGTCGGAATTCACGTCCATCCGGGCAAAGGCCTGCGTGGCGAGCTGTTCCACATCGTCGCGCGTCATTTCCATATTGCGCATCACACCACGTTCGGGCGCCTGCGCAATGGCAGTCCCGCCCACCAACAGGGCGGAAGAGGTGAGGCAAATCACCAGGGTCTTTCGCATAGGGGCTCTCCTGAATAGCTATTTTGAGCAGCGAAGTGCCGACTTGAAGGGGGGAGAAGGGCCAGCGCCCCGCTGCTCATGCTGTCGTTCTAGGGAGCCATTGTCGCAGCTTTATGCCGGGCAGGGGTTTTTGTGTCGCAATTTGTCACGCTCCGCGCGGATGGTTCATCGCCCGGAAATCTGCGGTCTAGCGGGGGTTCAGATTGGCGCGCACGCCTCCTCCAGCCAGGCGAGTGCATCACCAGTGAGTTGTGGCCCGATCACCTCGCTCACACGCGCGTGATAGGCGTTCCACCAATCCACTTCGCTGCGGGTCAGCTGGGCCTGGTCAACCAGCGCCTTGTCGATGGGTGCGAGCGTGAGCGTTTCGAAGCCCAACCATTCGCCTTCCATACCTTGGATCGTCCGTTTCTCGACCAGCACCAGGTTCTCGATCCGGATGCCGTATTCGCCAGTCTTGTAATAGCCCGGTTCGTTGGAAAGGATCATGCCGGGGAGCAATTCCTGCTCGCCGCCCGCCTGCCCGCCGCGCGGTTTTGCGATGCGCTGCGGGCCTTCATGGACCGAGAGGAAGCTGCCGACGCCGTGGCCGGTGCCGTGCGCGTAGTCGATGCCTGCCGCCCACAGATGCTGGCGCGCCAGCGTATCGAGCTGCGACCCCGTGGTGCCCTTGGGAAAACACTGCGTTGCGAGCGCAATATGGCCTTTGAGTACGCGCGTATAGCGGTCCTTCACCTCGGCGGGTGCTGTATCGGGGCCGATCCACACCGTACGGGTGATATCGGTGGTGCCATCGGGATATTGCCCGCCGCTATCGACCAGATAGACGCTGTTGGGCTCGAGCGCGCGATTGGTCTCCTCGCTCACGCGGTAATGTACGATAGCGCCATTGGGGCCGGAACCGCTGATCGTGTCGAAGGACAGGTCGCGCAGGTCTCCGCAAGCTTCGCGGAAGGCCTCCAATTTGGCGGCGGCGGAGAGTTCATCCACCGCACCCTTCGGCCCTTCGACGCTCAGCCAATGGAGGAAGTTTGACACCGCCGCCCCGTCGCGGTGCTGTGCGGCGCGGTGGCCTTCCTGCTCGGCTGCGGTCTTGGTCGCCTTGGGGAGCACGGCAGGATCGTCATGCGGCACCACCTTCGCCCCGCCTGCTTCGAGCGCTTCGAAGATCGCGACCACCGAACGGGCGGGGTCTGTGGCAACGCTCTTTCCGTCAAACTCTGCCAGCGAGGCTTCGAATTCCTCGCGCGGCCGGATGCGCACGGCATTGCCCAGCGCGGCGGCAACTTCAGCGGGCACTTTCTCCGGCGCGATAAACCAATCTGCCATGCCATCGGCATGAACTGTGAGATACGATAGGGCGACAGGCGTGCGGTCTACGTCTGAGCCGCGGATATTGAGTGTCCAGGCAACCGAATCGAGCGCGGAAATCACCACCGCGTCGAGCCCTTCCTCCTTTAGCCATTCGGCCATTTCCCCGCGCTTGTTGGCGCTCGAACGCCCCGCCAACGCCTCATCTTGCAGGAAGGCCGGCGCGGTAGAAGGCTCTGGCTGGTCTTGCCATACCGCATCGACGGGATTGCTTTTGACAGGGACCAGCGAGCGCCCCGCCTTCTCCAGCCGCCAGCGCGCCTTTTCCACCCAAGCTTGCGTGTGCAGCCAGGGATCAAAGCCGATTTGTGCGCCTTCGGGAGCCTTTACAGCCAGCCAGTCGGCCATCGAATCCTTCGGCACCGACTTGTATTCGTAGAGTTTGCCATCAACCTGATCGCGCACCTGCAACGTATAGCGTCCGTCGACAAAGATTGCCGCCGTATCCTTCAGCACCGCCACGCTGCCCGCCGAACCGCCGAAGCCTGTCAGCCATGCCAGCCTTTGGGCATAGGCACCGACATATTCGGAAAGATGTTCATCGCTTAGCGGAATGACAAAGCCGTCCAGCTCGCGCCGGGCGAGTTCTTTCCTCAGGGCAGCAAGGCGGGCTTCGTGGGTTTGCATCAGCATTGAATTGATTCCGGTAATATCTGCAACTAAGTGCTCTACCATAATGTGCCGGGCAAGATAGACCCGCCCGAGCGGGCTTTCCAGTCGGGCATTGCCCTGCCATGGAGCGCCATCGACAAGGACAAGGGTCCCATCGGACCACTGCAGAAAGCCAGCGAGTTTCCCCAACGTGAGTGACAAGACCCCCAGCGCGCCGCCACGCGCCGAAAAGCGCCAGTATTCCTACAGCCATCACGGTGTAACGATCGACGACCCCTGGCACTGGCTGCGCGACCCTTCCTACCCGGAAGTCAACGATCCAGACGTCCTCGATTATCTCAGGGCCGAGAACGCCTGGTTCGAGGCGCAGATGGAACCGCATAAGCCGCTTGTCGACGCCCTGTTCAAGGAGATGCGCGGGCGGATCAAGGAAGACGATTCCACCGTGCCGCAAAAGGATGGCGAGTGGCTCTACTGGACCGAATTCGATGAAGGCGCGGAATATGCCAAATATTACCGTCGCCCGGTTGCAGGCGGTGAAGCACAGCTATTCCTCGATGCGGTGGAACTGGCCAAGGGCCATGAATATCTCAGCATCAACGATATCTCGATCAGCAAGAGCGGACGCTATTGTGCCTATTCGATCGATACCAGCGGGGCGGAACGTTACACCGTCCATGTGAAGGACCTCGAGACGGGCGAAATGCTGCCCGACGTGATCGAGAATACCAATACAGCGCTTGTCTGGGCCGCGGATGACTCCGTGCTCATCTATGGCCGCGCGAATGAGAACTGGCGCGTCGACAATGTCCGCATGCACCGCATGGGCAGCGATGCCAGCGAGGATGTGGAGATATTTCACGAGGACCAACTCGGTTTCACCGTGCACGCAGGGCTCTCGGCGCAGGAGGATTACTTGTTGCTCGCGACGGGGGATAATGAAACCAGCGAAGTCTGGATCCTGCCCGCTGCCGATCCGCTCGCCAAGCCGCAACTGGTCCGCAAGCGAGAGAAGGGCGTGGAGTACGATGCCGATATCCGTGAGGGCACGATCTACATCCTCTCCAATCGCGACCATGTGAATTTCGCGGCCTATACCGCGCCGCTCGATAACCCTGGCGAATGGACGACACTCATCGAAGGATCGGATGAATTCTATCTTACCGGAATCAGTCTGTTTCAGGACTTCTACGTCACCGAAGGGCGGTTGAATGGACTCGACCAGGTGCAGATCCGTTATTTCGACGATCCTGCCCGCGTAGAGGAGATCGCCTTTCCCGAAGCGAGCTATTCCACCGGACTGTCAAACAATCCCGAATATGCAGTCGACAAATTGCGGCTCTCCTATCAATCGCCAATTACGCCGGGCACGGTCTATGACTACCATGTCGCCAGCAAAGAGCTAGAAGTGCTCAAAGTGCAGGAAATCCCCTCTGGCTTCGATCCGTCTCTCTACAAGGTGGACCGGCTGGAGATTGCGGTGCGGGATGGCACTCCGGTGCCGGTCACCGTGGTCCAGCGGAAAGACCGCGAGCAGGGCGGGCCGCTCCATCTCTATGCCTATGGCGCCTATGGATATGCCGTGCCGCCGGGATTTTCGACCACGCGCTTTTCCTACATCGATCGCGGCATGGCCTATGCCATCGCGCATATTCGCGGCGGGGACGATCTGGGGCGCAACTGGTATTTGCAGGGCAAGCTCGAAGCGCGCGCAAACACCTTCAACGATTTCGTCGATGTCGCGCGCGGGCTGATTGCGCTTGGCATCACCGCTGAGGGGAAGGTCAGCGCATCGGGCGGTTCCGCCGGTGGCAAGCTGATGGGCGCTGTGGTGAACCAGGCGCCCGAGCTTTTCGGAGCGGTGGTGGCGCATGTGCCTTTTGTCGATGTGCTTGCTACCATGCTGGACGAGACTCTGCCGCTGACGCCGGGCGAATGGCCCGAATGGGGCAATCCCTTAGAGAGCGAGGCGGCGTTCCACCATATCCGCTCCTACTCGCCCTATGACCAGGTGAAGGCGCAGGCCTATCCGCCCATGCTGGCAACCGCCGGACTCAACGATCCGCGCGTCACCTATTGGGAGCCCGCCAAATGGGTCGCCAAGCTGCGTGAGGTGAAGACTGATGACAATGTCCTGTTGCTCAAGACCAATATGGGCGCGGGCCACGGCGGCAAGTCGGGCCGCTTCGAGGGCCTGCACGAAACGGCGGAAGAGGTGGCTTTCGTGCTCTGGCAGTTGGGGATTGCCGAATAGTGGCCAACGGCTTCTCCATGAGCTTTACCGCACAGCCAGAGCACATCGACGAGATGGGCCATGTGAACAATGCCGTGTGGGTGGGCTGGATGGAAGAACTGGCCACTGCACACTGGCAGCGTGACGGCAGGCCGGAAGATGTCGCGGCCTATGCCTGGGTCGTGACACGGCACGAAATCGATTATCGGGGCAATGTGCGCGAAGGCGAGGAAGTGCTGGCCGAGACCGAAATTCGCGAAGGCCCTTCAGGCGCGCGCTTCGACCGCCACATCACATTCAGCAATGCCGATGGGAAGGCGATCGTACGGGCGCGGACGACATGGGCGATGGTCGATCGTGCGACAGGCAGGCTGATGCGGGTGCCGGCTGAAGTTGCGGCGCCCTTTCTTGACGGCGCCGGTCAGGACTAGGCCGCGACGCGCCGTTCCTTGCCCTTTCGCGGGCTGAACACTTTCAGCTTCTCATGCATTGTCCGGTTTCGTCCCGCCGCTTTCGCCTCGTAAAGCAGCCGGTCGGCGCGGGTGTAGAGATCGGCGAACATGGCGTCGGGCATGGCCTGGACCGGGATCTGGACGATCCCCATGCTCGCTGTGACCATGCGGTCGAGGCCCTCGATTTCGGCGGCAATGCGTGCGGAGATGGCCTGGCGATATCGCTCGGCACGCTGCATTGCATCCTTGCCGCGAAGCAGCAGCATGAATTCTTCCCCGCCGAGGCGCATCGACAGCGTATCCTTGTCCGCGACCAGCGCTGAGGCAGCCGCCTTGAGAACCTCGTCGCCTTTGGCATGGCCGAGTGTGTCGTTGACCGATTTGAAATGATCGAGATCGATTACGGCAAGCGTTTCAAAACCTTCGCAATGCAATGAAGAGAAACGCGGTTCGATTGCACGCCGGTTGAGCAGGCCGGTGAGCGGATCGCGCTCCGAAATATTCTCGGCAATGCGCGCCTGTTCTGCTGCGCGATCGCGCTCTCGCTTCATCGTCATGAAGCGATCCAGCACACCGAGCGTCGTCGCCAGCGCGTCCAAGACGCAGCCGATATAGAATAATGGCATGGCATCGGTCGCAGGGCCGAAAGGCAACAACGTCGTCGACAGGCGCACTACGCCAAGCAGCAGCAGCGGCACCCAGCCGAACAGCTGAAATTTTGCCGCGCGACTGCCGCGTCGAAGTGCATCAGCCAAGCCGAAAATGAATAGCAGCAGCACCGGCGCGAAGGCCGCATAATAAAGATCCGACTGGATCGATCGCAGAGCGAAAGGAAAGCTGGCGTGAAACAGGGCTGCGACCACCACCCAGATTGCCGCATAGGGCAACAATCCCCACAACCGCGGATTGACCCTGTCCGGCTCGAGATAGGTGTAGGCGAACATCGCCATGGACGCGACAAAGGCTGCAAAGCTGGTCACGATGGTGAAGCTGATGACCCTTGGCGGTAGGGTGACGATTTGTGCATACAGGCCCGACGACATCAGGATCAGCAGGATGATCGATGACAGCATGGCGACATGCCACAAGAGGAAAGGCTCGCGCAGGACCCGCCATGCCCCAAGGTTGAGGATAAGCGGCATGAGCAGCATTCCGCAGACTGCTGCCAACAGGAACATCATGCCCGCCGATGCCGGGTTGAAGCCTGGCCCCTGCGGCGCAACGATCGCCTGTTCGAGCATGATCCGCTGGGTCGGCAGGGCGATAGCGGCATAGACCGTTCGCGTTTCCTGCGTCACTGCCGGCAGAGGCGCCTTGAACATGTAGCCGAACTGTGCCGGCTGGACCTCGTCATAGGCCAGCGTCGAACTGCGCGCTGAGCCGTCTTCATCGACGACCATCAGGCTCATGCTCTCGAATACGCTGCGGCGGCTAAGGAAGTAATGGGGGGTGCGATCCTCGTCGCCGATGTCGAAGCGGAAGAAGACTTTGTCGAACGACATGTGTGGCCGGTGTCGGGTGCAATTCCAGCGCGATGAATCCGATGCTACCTGCGCGAGCGTCTCTTCGAGTGTGCCATAGGCAAAACACTTCTCGTGGATCGCGAGATTGCCTTGGGGTGCCTCACGCGCAGCAGCAGGGCTTGCGACAAGCGCCGAGAGCAGGGCGCATAGCCCTGCTAATACCAACCCTAACCGTCCCCAAGTCATGGGCGCGCGGTAGGTGAAGCTGCCTTAAAAGCGGTTAATTCAACCTACTATATTTCTGCATGGATCCGTTCGGGGATCGGTCAGGATAGCGCTTCGGCGATATCCAGCAGGTCATATCCCAGTTCCCGGGCGACTGCCGGGTAGGTGACGCGCCCTTGATGAACATTCAATCCATTCGCCAGATGCGCATCCTGTCGCATGGCTTCGCCCCAGCCCATGTCCGCAATGCGCAGCGCATGGGGCAGGGTGACATTGTTGAGCGCATAGGTGCTTGTCCGCGCAACCGCGCCGGGCATGTTGGCGACGCAATAATGCACGATGTCATCGACGATATAGGTCGGTTCGTCATGGGTGGTGGGCTTGCTCGTTTCGAAGCAGCCGCCCTGGTCGATGGCAACATCGACAAGCACTGCGCCCGGCTTCATCTCCTTGAGCATTTCGCGCGTAACCAAGCGGGGAGCAGCTGCACCGGGAATGAGTACAGCTCCGATCACGAGGTCGGCCTGCCGTATGGAATCGAGCAAGTTGGCCTCGTTTGAGAAGCGCGTGGTTGCACGCGATTCAAAGAAGGTGCCGACGCGTTCGAGCACTTCGGGATCGCGATCGAGAATGGTAGTTTGACCGCCCATGCCGGCAGACATCTGCGCAGCATTGAAGCCCACCACGCCGCCGCCGATGATCAGCACATTGGCGGGCATGACACCCGGCACCCCGCCGATAAGCACGCCGCGCCCTCCATGCACTTTTTCCAGCGCATTGGCGCCCGCATGGATGGACATGCGTCCGGCCACCTGGCTCATGGGCTTGAGCAGCGGCAGCGTCCCGCCGGGACCGGTCACGGTTTCATAGGCGATGGCAGTCACGCCCGATTTCACCAGGTCGGCCGTCTGTACAGGATCGGGTGCAAGGTGAAGGTAAGTGTAGAGGATCTGCCCTTCGCGCAATTGCGCGCGCTCCTCTGCCTGCGGTTCCTTGACCTTCACGACCATGTCGCATTCGGCAAAGATCGGCGTCGGGCCTTCGGTAATGGTTGCACCGCCCGCCATGTATTCGGCATCGCTCGCGCCGATCCCCAGCCCTGCCCCGCTCTCGATCCAGACCTCATGCCCGTGGCGCACCAGCTCCTTGGCGCTTTCGGGCGTCAGGCCGACGCGGTATTCGCGGTTCTTGATTTCGCGCGGGCAACCGATGCGCATGAGGTCTCTCCTTCGACTGGCAGTTCGTTACAGGCGAAACCGAATGTGTGCAATGAGACTTGCCATTGCGGTTGGCGGGATCAGTGCCTAGCTGCCGGATCATGGAATATATCATGGACCGGCTCGATCCCGCCGCGCGCTACAAGCTGCTTGTCAACACGATCACCCCGCGCCCAATCGCCTGGGTGGTGACGCGCGATGCAGGGGGCCGCGTCAACGCCGCACCCTATAGCTTCTTCAACGCAATGGGCGGTACCCCGCCTTTGGTTGCGATCGGTATGGCGCCGGATGTGCAGCGCGGCGAAACGGGCGACAAGGATAGCCTGCGCGCGATCCGCGAAACGGGCGCATTCACCGTCGCGCTTGTTGACGAGGCGCATGCTCAGGCGATGAACCTGACAGCGGTCAATGCGCCGGCCGGGGTGGACGAGCTGGCACTTGCCGGGCTCGATGCCGCACCCGCCACCAGCATCGCCGCCCCGCTGATTGCTTCAGCGCCGGTGCAATTCGAATGCCGCCTGTGGCGGCTGGTGGAGACCGGCCCGCATTCGGCGATCGTGATCGGGGAAGTGCAGGTGACGCATATCGAGGATCGCTTCCTGTCCGAGGAAGGCGGCAAGCTCAGGATCGACAATCCCGCCATGCAGTTGATCGGCCGCAGCTATGCCGCAGGCGAATATGTACGCAATGCCGCACCGTTGCATATGGACCGGGTCAGTTGGCCGCTTGAGGATAAAGACTAGGGGTCGACCCCGAAGCGAATTCTTCGATGCTTGGCGCGCTATTCTGCGGGATAGGCGAATTGCAGGCGGTTGCCGTCAGGGTCCAGCACCTCCATCAGCTGATAGCCCCACCAGCCGTCCTCCAATGCAACACCGCTGTCCTCATACTCTTCTCGCAGGAGATCGAGTTGCTCGGGATCAAGAGACAGGAACACCAGCCCCGTGCCCGCCTTGCCGGGTAGTTTGCGAAGAAGGACCTCACATCCATCGCGGGAGACTTGCGCCGCGTGGATGTCGTCCTCTTCTCCAAAGCGCCAGTCTTCGGAGAAACCGAGGGAATCGCAGTAGAACTCCAAGGCACCCGACACGTCCGCGACAGGGAAGACGGGCCGTGCGTACCAGTCAGCCATGTCGGCTATTCCGCTTGGAACAGCGTCAGGTCGATGCTTTCGCCCACGGCGCGCAGCCCCTCGTCCGAGCCATGCAGGAAATCGCCCATGTGATAACCTTCGCGCATGGTGGAGGGATCATCGGGCTCCGCAAAGGCCAGGTCGATACGTGTGATTGCATCGAACTCGCCGCTATTCAGCATCCAGTCGGTGATCTGTTGCCGTGCGGCCTCGCCTTCCTCCGACCAGTAGCTTGCACCCTTGTATGGGCCGATGGGTGATCCGATCACCGTGATTCCCTTGGCATGCGCGCGGGCGATCAACTGGCGATATCCGGCGATCATCTGCTCGGCATCGATTTGCGGCTGGTCGATGTCCAGGCCAGCTACGCCGCCGCGCTGTGGACCGAAGGCGTTGCCGATATCGTTGACGCCGACAAAGACGATCATGTGCGTGACGTTGGACAGGCTCAGCACATCCTCGTCAAAGCGAGACAGTGCGCTTTCGCCCATGCCGGGGCTGAGCACGCGGTTGCCCGAAATACCGGCATTGGCGACCGCATATTCCATGCCTGCTTCTTCGAGCCGTTCGGCCAGCACATCGGGCCAGCGGCGGTCTTCGCCCGGCGTCGAGCCGACGCCATCGGTGATTGAATCACCATAGGTGACGATGGTGCCCTGGGCATCGTCAGACAATACTTCGACCGTGTGCAGGAAGGCGCGATATTGCGCAGTCGAAACAGGCTCGAAATCCTCTCCCACGTGATTGCCCGGTTCGGATACGGCCAGCGTGTCGAGGCCGGTCAGGTGACAGGTGCAGGGGCCCGTATCTTCGGGCAGGTACATCACCACCTTGGCCTTCTGGAAATCCTCCGTCTGCAGATCGATGAGGTCGGTTGCAAAGGGAGCGCCGCGCGGGATCACTGCGCTGGCCTCACCGCCGAAGGTCAGCGGACGGCTGGAGCCCTCCACTTCGTTCCCCTCGTCGTCCAGAAGCACGATCCGCGCTTCGCCGATGGTAAGCGGGGCCGCGCCATAGCGGTTGGTGAAACGAACGCGCAATTGCGATCCGCCCTCGGACAGGCGGATGACCTGGCTGATGGTCACATCGTCATAGGATGCCGCGGCAAAGGGGCCTTCGGTGGTCAGCGGTGCATGCGGGCTGGCCGTCCAGCTGGCGACCCACGTCCCATCCGACGCAGCCTCGGCCCCGGTGGAATTGCAGCCTGCCAAAGTGGAACTGGCGAGCGCCAGAGCAAAAATTTTTGCACGCATTGATTTCCCTCCCAAGTGTCTGCCTCTAACGGCAGAATTTGGACGGGAGCTTAGCGACCTATTTAGATGTTTCAATCGCCGATGCAGGACAATGTTGTTGCAACCTGTCGGGCTTGCTAGCGCCGAGAATTCGACAGCAGGAGAAGTATAGGTGGAATATCGCAAGACGCTGGCAGCCGGTGCGCTGCTGGCAGGCGCGGCTGGGGCAGCCATTCTGTCCTCGCCCGCCTTGGGCGAAGCTGAATCCGGAATGGCTGAGCGTTGCGAAATGCTGGCGGGCCAGGAAATGGGCGATGTGCAGATCACCGCCGCCGCCTTCCACGCCGCAGGGCGCGAGATTGCGGGGGCCTTGGGAGCCCCGGCCATGTCCTTGCCGCCGCATTGTCTTGTCGAAGGCATGATCAATGAGCGGGTCGGTGCCGAAGGCGTGACCTATGGGATCGGTTTCGAGCTGGCGCTGCCCGAGGATTGGAACGGGCGTTACCTGCTCCAAGGCGGTGGCGGTCTCAACGGCGTGATTCGTCCGGCGATCGGCCCTGTCGCATCGGGGGACCGCAACGCCTTGTCGCGTGGCTTTGCGGTGGCCAGCCACGACAGTGGTCACAAAGGCGTGGCTTGGGATGAGAGCTTCATGGCAGATCAGCGCGCCGCGCTCGATTTCGCCGAGGCCTCCGTCCGCACCGTCACACTGGCAACGCGGGAGATCACCGCAGGTTTCTACGGCACGCAGCCGCACCATTCCTATATGACCGGCTGTTCCACCGGCGGGCGCGAGGGGATGCTGGCGAGCCAGCGCTATCCCGAACTGTTCGACGGCATCGTCATCGGTGCGCCAGCCATGCGTGCGGGCTATTCCAACCTCGGGATCGAATATGCGCAGGTCATGCTCAACCGTACGTTGCCGCAGGATACGATGATTGCCGCCGGGCTGAGCGAGGCCGAACGCAATATGGTGTTGGGTGAAGTTCTCAAGCAATGCGACGCGCTGGATGGCGCGAGTGACGGCGTCATCGCCAATGTGGAAGCCTGCCGGAGCTTCGACCCTTCCACCATGTCCTGCGAGGCAGGTGAGCAAGGTAGTTGTCTGGCGCCCGCCAAGGTGGAGGCGCTGCAACTTGCCTTTGCCGGTCCGCGCGATGCCAGCGGGCGTCCGATCTATTCGCCGATCCCATGGGATACGGGAGTCACCTATCAGGGGCCAGGCCTTCCCGGCTTCGTTCCTTCCGGCGCGCCAGGCCCCTTCGGGCCGGCATCGACTGCGCGCGAGATCGATATCGACGAGCGGGTGCATCAGCTGGAATGGGATGCGGTCGGGCGGCTGACCGATACGCCATACTGGACGAACCTTTCCACATATCTGGGCAAGGGCAGCAAGCTGATCTTCTTCCACGGCGTTTCCGATCCGTGGTTTTCCGCCTTCGCCACATGGGACTATTTCGAGCGCGCCCGTGAGGCAAACGGAGCGGCAAAATGGGACGATGCCGCGCGCTTCTACATGGTGCCGGGAATGATGCATTGCTCAGGCGGCAATGCGTTTACGCAATTCGACCTGCTCGGCCCACTGGTCGATTGGGTGGAGCAGGGCGAGGCACCCGAGTCCGTACCCGCCACACGCCTGCCGGGCGACGGGGCGAGCATGCCGCTCTGCCCGCATCCGCAATATGCACATTATGATGGTGGTCCCGAAGGCGAGGCATCCAGCTTTTCCTGCCGCATGCCAGAGGGATAGGCACAAGGCTGGTTTGGACCGCGCCCACCCAAGAGCTGACGTTCCGCTAACGACCCAATTGCGGACATTAGCGCGAGATGGCAACATTCGACGATGCTAAAACTCGCCGACATCGTGATTGTGAACGAAAGCAAAGTCGAAGCCACTGCTGGCGATGTAACAATCTTTCGAAGCGTCGAAGCGGTGTGCAATTACCTTGAGCATTGGTGGGTAGAGGACGGCGAAGGCTTCGCATTCACCGCGACGGGAGAGCGATTGAAGCTAGGCGTAGATGAGCAAAGCAAAGTGGTTGTCGTTAATCGCGAGGCCGCCCCTGATGGTGAAACGTTGGTTTACAATTGGCTCTCGACTACTGCGATTGCAGTTCTTGAAGCCCGACGGTTCAAAGCTGCTCGCGGTAAGGTTGTTCTAAGCCAGTCAGAGCAGGAGGGACAACTTCCAACGTCGATTGAGGAGATCATTTCTTACGTTGGCTTCACCCGATAACGCGCGCGTTCCACCCAATTGCGAAACACCTCGATCATCGGAGCGAGCTGGTTGGGTCCACCGAAACCGGTGAACGACAGACCGTTGGCTTTACAGGTAAACCACTCGGATTCGTGATCGTAGTTGTGGCGAACCTCATCCATGGTCAGACCCTCCCAGCGAGTGCCAACGGTGTGGATGGTCAACTGCCAGCCCGGATTATCCAGTGTTCCAATCTCGATCCCACGGCCGTGCTCCCAAACGCCATTGCACTGCTCTGTGTACCATTGCATCAGCCAATCCAACGAGCTCACAGCGGATTGCCGTCCCTGTCGCGGTAGATCTCGCGGCGGCCGACATGGTTGGCGGGGCCGACAAGGCCTTCCTCTTCCATCCGCTCGATCAGCTTGGCGGCGGTGTTGTAGCCTACGCCCAATTGGCGCTGGAGCCATGAGCCGGAGGCCTTCTGGTTTTCCCACACGATCTGGCAGGCCTGCCTGTAGCGGCGCTCTTCGGGATTGTCGGAAGCGGTAAATTCGTCCTCGAAATTGAAGCCGCCGTCTTCGGGTTCCTCGGTGACGCTTTCGATATATTCGGGCTCACCCTGCGCGCGCCAGTGGCTGGCGACCTGCTCGACTTCCTCGTCCGACACGAAGGGGCCGTGCACGCGGCGCAGCGCTCCGCTGGTGGGCTTGTAGAGCATGTCGCCCTTGCCCAGCAGCTGTTCCGCGCCCTGCTCGCCCAGGATCGTGCGGCTGTCGATGCGGCTGGTGACGTTGAAGGCAATGCGCGTGGGTAGGTTGGCCTTGATCACGCCGGTGATGACATCGACCGAGGGGCGCTGCGTTGCCATGATCAAATGGATGCCCGCGGCGCGGCTCTTCTGCGCCAGTCGCTGGATCAGCACCTCGATTTCCTTACCGACGGTGACCATCAGGTCCGCCAGCTCGTCCACGATCACAACGATCTGCG
The DNA here is from genome assembly GCA_913055595.1 of uncultured Altererythrobacter sp. Lineage (GTDB taxonomy): Bacteria > Pseudomonadota > Alphaproteobacteria > Sphingomonadales > Sphingomonadaceae > Alteraurantiacibacter. The sequence continues at coordinate 7,875 of CAJXLD010000008.1, read as the reverse complement.
GCATGACCTCGTAATCGAGCTGTTTTTCCTCGAACAATTCCTCGCCCGTTTCGGGATCGAAACCGGTTTGTACGCGACGGCCCAGCGGCTTGCCCTTGGCGATGGCGGCCTTCACGCGTTCGTTGAAACCGCCGATATTGCGCGCGCCGATGTCGCTCATCATGCGATAGCGGCGCTCCATTTCCTCCACCGCCCATTTGAGCGCGCGCACCGATTTGTGCGGCTCTGTCACCACGGGGGAGAGCAGGTGCGGGATATCGTCATAGCTCTTGAGTTCGAGCACCTTGGGATCGACCAGGATCAGGCGGCATTCCTGCGGGCTGAAGCGGTAAAGCAGCGAGAGCAATATGCAGTTGAGGCCGACCGACTTGCCCGATCCGGTGGTGCCCGCCACCAGCAAATGCGGCATGGCGGCAAGGTCCGCCACCACCGGTTCGCCGGCGATATCCTTGCCGAGGATGATCGGCAGGTTGCCCTTGGCATTGGCGAAGGCTTCCGAGCCGACCATTTCCTTGAAGCTGACCATCTGCCGGTCGGCATTGGGCAGTTCGATGCCCATCACCGTCCTGCCCGGAATGGGCGAGACGCGGGCGGAAATGGCGGACATGTTGCGCGCGATATCTTCGGCAAGACCGACCACGCGGCTGGCCTTTATGCCGGGCGCGGGCTCGAGTTCGTACATGGTCACCACCGGGCCGGTGCGCACGGCGGTGATCTCACCCTTCACATTGAAATCGTCGAGCACGTTCTCGAGCAGGCGGGCGTTGCGTTCGAGTGCCAGCTTGTCGAGCTTGGGCGCATTGTCGGCGGGCGGGTCTGCCAGCAGGTCGAGGCTGGGCAGGTCGTATTCGGCGAACAGGTCCTTCTGCTTGGCCTTGGCAGATTTGGCTTGCCGCGGTGGGGCGGAAGGATCGACAATCTGCGGCGGCTTGCGATCGGATGGCGCGATGGTGACAGGCTCGGCCTCCTTCTTGGCGGCTGCCTTGCGGCGTTCGGCCTGCTCCTTGAAGGGATTGGCATTGCTGCCGGGCAGGCTGGGCCGCCATTTGAGCCATTCGGGCAGCGTCAGCAGGCCTGCCCAGTCGATTGCGAATACCTTGCCGGTGAGGAAGGCGCCGACAAACAGCGCGATAAAGCCGCCCGCCAATATCGTCCAGAATTGCGCGGCCTCGGGCAGGCGAGAGGCGAGTGCTTCCAATCCGCCCTCTCCCAGAAGGCCCGCCAGCCCGCCGTAACCTGCGGGGTAGGTGGACTTTGCCGGGTCGCTGACCAGCGCCAGCACCGTGGAGAGCAGAAACATGGCGAGCAGCAGCACAAGCACGGTGTGCCACCATTTGCTGCCCACCATGGCGCGCTCGTCCTCGTCATCCTCGCGCTCGGAATCGCGCCAGAGCTTGCGGGCAAAGGCATAGAGCAACGGCAGGAACAGCACAGAGACGAGACCGAAGGACCACAGCACGCGTTCGGCCGCCCATGCCCCCGCGCGGCCCATCCAGTTCTGCACCACATCGCCGGCGGCAGTCGAAGGCGAGGGATCGGTCTGGCTGTAGCTGACGAGCGCCAGCGCAAGGAAAGCGAGCAGCGCAAACAGCACCACCGAGGTGCTCATCTGCAAGATGCGCGAGAGCGAGCGGCGGAAGGCCGCTTTCCAGTCGCTGGTCTGCCCCTTCTTGCGGGCTTGCGTTGCCATTATCGTGTTCCCTCTACGTCCCGCGAGAACGCATAGTGAATCTCCCGCGACTCCGCGTCAAGCGTCGGGTCTACGAAAGGCCGTCAATCGCTGCCCAGTGTGGCCAATCGATTCCGCGCGCGCGGGAAGAGTTCATTCCGCCAAGCGCGATCACCGGTATACGGGCATATTGCGCCAGCATCCGGAAGCGTATGGGGCCAAGCGACAACGCTCCGGGATGGCTGTGCGTGGAAAAGACGGGCGACAGCAGCAGCGCATCGGCCCCTACACGGTTGGCCCGCGCGATCTCGCGCATATTGTGCGCCGTGGCGAGCATGAGCAGGTCGCGGCGCGGATAGAGGCTGAGCGGGCTGCCATAAATGCCGTCCGCACCCCATTCCAATGCGGTCAGCGCGCTATCGGCCAGCACAATCACATGGTTGCGTGCGCGGGCGAGCCGTTCCAGCGCGTAATAGCGCGCCACCCGTTCCGCATCCGGCAGATGGTAATGGCGATAGATAAAGCCGCTGCCGCGCGGCAGGCGGGTGAGTGCCTGTTCCAGAACCGCGTCATTGCGCTCGTCCGACAACAGCCAGATGTTTGGGAAAGACTGGATCATCGCCATCGCGACGCTATAGCGCGCCTATGAGCGACAATGCATCCGAACTTTTGGCCGAAGTTGAGGCCGAGATCGCCAAGGCGTGCAAGATTGCTCGCCGCAAGGTGCACGAGGTGACGCTGATCGCCGTCAGCAAGACGCATCCGGCAGAAGCCATCACTCCGCTGCTCGATGCCGGACAGCGGGTCTTCGGCGAGAACCGCGTGCAGGAAGCGCAGGGCAAATGGCCTGAGCTGAAAGAGCGTTATGACGGTGTGGAATTGCACCTTGTCGGCCAGCTCCAGTCGAACAAGGCCGAGGATGCCGTGGCGCTTTTCGATTGCATCCATTCGCTCGACCGGCCTTCGCTGGTGAAGGCCTTGGGCAAGGCGATGGACAAGGCGGATAAACGCATTCCCTGTTTCATCCAGCTTAATATTGGTGAGGAGGAGCAAAAGGGCGGCTGTGCGGTTGGGGATGTTCCCGCGCTGATCGAACAGGCGCGCGCGGCCGATATCCCGCTCGCCGGCCTGATGTGCGTGCCGCCCTTCGGCATCGAGCCTGCCCCTTTCTTCGCCCTGCTCGACAAGTTGGCGCGCGATAACAGCCTCGAAGGCCGCAGCATGGGCATGAGCGGCGATTATCCCACTGCCATCATGCTGGGCGCCACGCATATCCGCGTGGGAACGGCGCTGTTTGGGGAGCGTGGTGGGTAGGGTCGGATAACACCCGCATCTCAAACTTTTACCCGTCAGATTCTGCCACCAAAGCATACTGTGGTACGTTGGGATTGAGGGAAGGGGGAATCGAAATGAAAAAGTTTGTTCTTGTCCTTGGCGCAATGGCAATCGTTGGCTGCAGCGAAACAGAAGAGGCAGTTCCAGAGGAAGTTGCCGGTATGGAGCAAATGACAGCGACCGGCGCCTTTATTCTTGATTATGCCGATGGCTCACGGTTGCTTACTTATACAGACGCAGATGGAACCCAAGTCTATTCGGATTTGAGCCTTGTCGGGACTTGGGAGGCGACCGAAACCGGGGCCTGCTTCAATGTCACCGATACTACAGAGGAAGATGCCGAAGAGGTTCGGAACTGCACAACATCGGCGGGAGAAGTGGGCGAAGACGGTAGCTATACAGTCTCCTATGACGAGATGCCGCCGGCTTCGTGGCGCAGGCTCGATCGCGAACTCGTTCCGGGCGAATCCGTCTCGATGGAGGCCGGGGTCTTTGAGGGCACGCTTGAAGACGGAACGAATGTGCTCGCAGTGGGCGACGAGGATGGCGATTTCTACGCGGGAACCATTATGGGCACAGGCACATGGCAGGTGATCGATGGCAAACGCTGCGGAACACCTGACGACCCTGAAATGGAAGCCGGCTGTGGCGTTGTTGGCGAAGTTGCTGAAGATGGCAATTCTTGGACTGCAATTCCGGATGAAGGCGAACCCTTTACAGTCACTCGCATACTTTGAACCTGTTGTGAGCCGGTTGCGGCTCAATAAAGAGGAAGGGGCGGCCAACACAGCAGCCGCCCCTTCTTGGTTTCAGGTGCCGATGCCTGTTTTCGGCCCAATTGCGGTCGGCGGCGCAACTAAACCGCCCCTACTCCGCCGCCTCTCCCTCCACCTCGGGCTCGCCCGCGGCAATCGCATCGAGCAGTGCCTGTTCCACCTTGCTTAGCCGTTCCTCGGAATAGATCTTCCCGCCGAGCAGATCGGTGACATAGAAAGTATCCACCGCACGCTCGCCATATTGGGTGATGTGGGCGGAATTGATGATCAGGCTCTGTTCGAACATGGCGCGGGTCAGGCGGTTGAGCAAAGCGGGGCGGTCGGTGGCATTGACCTCGATCACGGTGAAGCGTTCCGAGGCATCGTTGTCGAACAGGATAAGCGGGGCGATGCGGAAGGCTTCTGCGCGCGTGCGTGGCAGCGGGCGGGCAGCGAGGCTTTCTACCATGTCGATCTTGCCGGCCAGCGCATCCTCGATCTTCTGCTTGAGCCGCGCGATCTGGGCGGGCTCGCGGAAGGGTTTGCCCAGCGGGTCCTGCACCAGGAAATTGTCGACCGCTTTGCCTACCTTGGTGGTATGAATGCGCGCGTCGATGATGTTCGCGCCCGCAAGGCTGATCGCACCGGCGATGCGGAAGAACAGGCCGGGGTGATCCTCGCCCATAACGGTGATCAGCGTCGCCCCGCGTGCCGGATAATATTCGGCATGGATCGATAGCGAATGTTCGAGCCGTTTCGCGGCGGCATAATGCGGCAGGTTGATGGCGATGATATCGACCGGCTCGGCCATCCAGTAATCGCGGTCGAACCGACTATCGAGCTCTTCCACCAGATGCGCCTTGTCGGGTCCCAGCAATTGCGCGACCTTCTCGCGCTTGGCGAGGTAGCGCTTCTCGCGCAAAGCCTCGTCGTCCTCACCCAGTCGTAACTGTTCTTCCGCGGCGGAATAGAGATCGCCGAGCAGTTGGCGTTTCCAGCTGTTCCAGATGCCCGGGCCGACCGCGCGGATATCGACAATCGTCAGCACGGCAAGCTGGCCAAGATGCTCGGCATCGTCGATCACCTCGAGGAAATCCTCTATCGTTTTGGGGTCGGCCAAATCGCGCTTGAAGGCCATTGCGCTCATCAGCAGGTGATGGCGGACCAGCCAGCTGACCAGCTCGGTTTCGGCCTTGGTCATGCCCAGCCTCGGGCACAATTCCAGCGCCACTTCGGCACCGAGCACGGAGTGGTCTCCGCCCCGGCCCTTGGCAATGTCATGCAGCAGCACCGCGACATAGAGCGCGCGGCGATATTTCAGGCCCGGGATGATCTTGGTGGCGAGCGGGTGATCGTCTGCCAATTCGCCCTTTTCGATCTTGCTGAGCAGGCCGATGGCGCGGATCGTGTGCTCGTCCACCGTATAATGGTGGTACATGTCGAACTGCATCTGCGCGTTGACCTTGCCGAAATCGGGCACGAAGCGTCCGAAAACGCCCGCCTCGTTCATCCAGCGCAACACGGTTTCGGGATCGTTCCTGCCGGCAAGCAGGTCGAGGAAGGCGGCATTGGCGCGTTCACTGTGGCGGACTTCGGTCTGGATCAACCCGCAATCGCGCCGGATCATGCGCACGGTCTGCGGATGGATTTCCAGCCCTTCGCGCTCGGCAATGGTGAAGACTTCGATCAGCCTGACCGGATCGTCCTGGAACCAGCGATCATCGGGTGCTGCCAGCTTCTCGCCGCGCAGCATATAGCCTTCGATTGTCTTTTCGCGTTGGCCGCGGCTCATCAGACGTTCGAGTATACCCTTGCGGCGATTGCTCTGGGCAGTCTGCTCGCGCAATTGTGCGAGGAAGACGCCGGTCAGATTGCCGACATGCTGTGCCTGGATAAAGTAGAATTGCATGAAGCGTTCGACCGCGCTCTTGCCCGGGCGATCGGCATAATTCATGCGCTTGGCCACTTCGCGCTGCAGGTCGAAGGTCAGGCGGTCCTCGCCGCGCTTGGCGATAGTGTGCAAATGGCACCGCACCGCAAGCAGGAACTCCTCGGCGCGCCTGAAGCTGTGATATTCTTCTGCGGTGAACAATCCTCGATCGACAAGTTCGGCGGCATTACGCACGCGGTATACATATTTGCCGATCCAGTAGAGCGTCTGCAGGTCGCGCAATCCGCCTTTTCCGTCTTTCACATTGGGCTCGACGACGTAACGCGAATCGCCCATGCGCTTGTGCCGGGCATCGCGCTCGGCCAGTTTCTCGGAAACGAATTGCCTTTCCGATCCGGGAACGACTTCGTTCCAGAAGCGGTCCTCGGCCATCTTGTAGACGTCCTTGTCACCCCAAAGATAACGCCCTTCCAGGATGGCAGTGCGGATGGTCAAATCGTCTTTTGCCAGACGCACCATCTCGTCCAGCGAACGGCTGGAATGGCCAACCGTCAGGTTCAGGTCCCACAGGAAATAGAGAATCGCCTCGATCACCTGTTCGCACCACGCCGAGGTCTTCGACGGCGTGATGAAGGCTATATCGACATCGGAATAGGGCGCCATCTCGCCGCGTCCGTATCCACCTACGGCGATCAGGACGAGCCGTTCTCCCTTGGACCGTCTGGTTGCAGGATAGAGGTCTCCCACCACGTGATCGTGCACGATGCGGATCAGCTGGTCGATCAGGAAGGCATGGCCATTGGTGATCTCGTGCCCGGCAGCGGGGCGCTCGGCGAGCCGATTGGTCAGTTCCTGCCGCCCCTTGTCGGCCGCATCTTTCAACAGGGCGACGATATCGGCGCGGGCTGCCTCGGCGCCTTTGTCGTCAACCACCTGTTCGATGGCGGAGACAAGGGCCCGCCGGTCAATGATGGCGCGCTGGTTGGGAATGTTTATCTGTGACACGGATCGGCAGATAGAGCGGGCGGACCGATAGTGCAAAACCTGCTTTTGCATTTTCAAACCGGCAAGTGATCGGGGGTTTCGCCTTTCCTTCTCCTATGCCATTGCCGCACCTCCAAGGAGAGACGGGATTATCATGCTCGATTTATCAGCTGTGGCGGCAAGCGGCGTTATCCACTGGCAGGATCTGGGCTTGCAGCCAGGGATCGACCTGGGCTTCTTCACCCTGCGCTATTATTCGCTTGCCTATCTCTTCGGCCTGTTCGCTGCCTATGGGCATCTTCGCAAGATGATTGCCGCTCCCGTCGCGCCGTTGGCGCTGCGCCACGCCGACGACCTGCTGTTCTACTGCATGATGGGAGTCATTTTCGGCGGACGGCTTGGCTATGCGATCTTCTACAAGCCCGAACTCTTCACCGGTTTCAGCGGCGATGGTTTCGTGACCTGGGAGCTGCTGCGCCTGTGGGATGGCGGGATGAGCTTCCATGGCGGGCTGGTCGGCGTGCTGACAGCGATCGCCTGGGTTTCGCGGCGGGGCGACCTCTCCTTCATTCGCGTGTGCGACTATATTGCGGTCAATGTCGGCTTCGGCATGCTCTTCGGTCGGCTCGCCAATTTCGTGAATGGAGAGCTGTGGGGGCGCCCGGTGCAATCGGATGTAGCCTGGGCGATGATCTTCCCTGGCGCCGGGCCCGAGCCGCGCCATCCCAGCCAGCTATACGAGGCAGGGCTCGAAGGATTGCTGGTGATCTGCGTCATGCTGCCGCTGTTCTGGTTGACGCGTGCGCGCTATCGGCCCGGCCTGCTGGTGGGGGTTTTCACTGCCATGATCGCTTCGGCGCGCTTCGTGGTCGAGTTCTTCCGCCAACCCGATGCGCACCTGAACGAGTTTGCCGAAAGCACCGGGCTCAGCATGGGACAATGGCTCACCATCCCGCTGATCCTGGCCGGGCTGGGCGTGGTCGTCTGGGCCCTGATGCGTCCGTCGCTGGCAAGCCCGAAGAAACCTGCAGAGGCTTGATCGCGCCATGTCCGAAGCGCCGCTCTCGGAAATCTTCAAGCGCCTGATTACGAACACCGGGCCGATCAGCCTGATGCACTTCATGGGTGAGAGCAACGCGCGCTATTATTCTGATCGCGATGCCTTGGGCGAGGAAGGCGATTTCATCACTGCGCCAGAGATCAGCCAGATGTTCGGCGAGCTGGTCGGCCTGTGGCTGGCC
>CAJXLD010000007.1 GCA_913055595.1 uncultured Altererythrobacter sp. | reverse complement strand
GCCTGACTCTCTGGGCAGCTTGGGCTGGTGGATTCACGATGCTCGCCTGGTTGCGCGGCGTTGCTGGAGTCTTCTTCTCCGCCATGCTGCCGGTAGGGCTGGCGATCATATCGGAGGCCACGCCCAAGCGACGGCGGGCGCTGTTCATGTCGATTGCGCTTGTCTGCTTTTCCGGCGGTAATCTCGGAAGCGGCTTCATGGTAACGCTGCTGCTCGATGACTACGGCTGGCAGATATTCTTCATTATTGGCGGTATCGTGCCGCTTGTCGCCATGCTGCTACTGCTCATGATCCCGGAAAGCATCGCATTTCGTGTTAATCGCGACCCGAAAGACCCTCACATTCCGCGCGCCCTGCGCAGGCTGGATGACAGCGTCGTTCTGCACGGGAACGAGGTCTTCCATATGGGTGATCAGGGTGAAGTCGAAAAGGCAGGCCCCCTTGCCATGTTCAATCCGCGTTTCCGGGTACAGACGATCCTCCTCTTTACGATCTGCTTCTTTTCGCTCGGAAACATTGCGCTGCTGGCAAACTGGCTGGCGACGTACATGTTGGAACTGCGTGGAGTGCCGCTGACCGATTTCGCCTTCTATATGATCATTGGCTATTTCGGCGGGGCAGCCGGCACCTTGTGCATGGGCTGGTTGATGGACCGCATCAATCCCTACAAGGTGCTGGCGGCCTATTTCGTGGTCGACGCCATAGCCATTGCCTCGATCGGGCAGCTCGACACCGGCATCGTTATTGTTCTCGTCACCGCTCTGATCGTCTGGAATTTCTGCCAGGTCGGCGGGCAGACTGGCATCAACAACCTCGCCACTCTTGGCTATCCGCCGGAAATGCGCAGCAGCGGCATGGGCTGGGCAGGAGCCATGGGCCGGTTTGGCGGGGTCGTCTTCCCCGCCTTGGGCGGAATGGCGCTGGCCGCGTCATTGCAGTTAGAGGTGATCATGTGGGCAGCAGCCGTTCCGGCAATCTTCATCGCCATACTCATAACGATATTGGGCGTGGTCAATCGCGGCGTTATTGGCGGGGGGGGGATGCAGCGACCGGCGCAAGAAGTACCAGCCGAATAGAAACAGGCGGGCCGGTTTCCCGACCCGCCTGGTCCCCTCCCCCCGAAGGGAACGACGGAATTCCTGTAGTTATTCCGCTTTAGCTATCCCAGTCGTAATGATCGGCCAGCATGCGTGGTTCAAAGCCATAGCTGCGCGCGTTGGGATCTACCAGCATCTGCGCATTCCAGTCTGCATGCGCCTGTTTCAATTCGTTGAAGAGATCGGGCATGCGGTCTTTCAGGTTCCCGCGTTCAAGCGGGTCCGCAATCACATCGAACAGGAATTCGTTCTCATTGATCTTGAGATATTTGTAGCGACCGCGACGAACCGCCTTTTGGTCCTTCGACCAGTAGCGCCAGAACATCGTGCGCTCGGGCATGGGGCGACCTGCAAGCGCCGGACCAAGGTCAATGCCGTCAAATGGCGTGGCAGAGGGCGCCGAACCGCCGACTGCGGCCAGGAAGGTGGGCAGGAAGTCCATCGACATGCCCGGAACATCGCTCTCCGATCCAGGCGCGGTAAGACCCGGCCACTTGACGATGAAAGGCACACGGATTCCGCCTTCGAGAAGCTCAGTTTTCATCCCGCTGAACGGCCAGGTATTGCTGAAGCGTTCGCCACCGTTGTCGCTGGTGAAGACTACGACCGTATCCTGCTCCATCCCCAACTCGGCCAGGCGGTTGAGGATACGACCGATGTTCATGTCCATGCTGGTGACCATGCCGGCATAGGTCTCCATCGTGCCGCCATCGAAATGCACGATATCGAGATCGTCGCTTGAGGGCAGCTGTGCCAGGCGCGCACTCTCGCTGCGGCCCAGCGCGTCATTGGCTTCCCATGGCCAGTGGGGTGCGGTGAAGTGGAGCGACAGCAGCCAGGGCTTGTCGGGCTGCTGTGCGCGGTCATTGAGGAACTCGATCGAACGATCGGCCAGCAGGTCGGTGTAATAGCCGACTTCCTCGATCTGGACTTCGCCGTCCCACAAATCCTCGTTCCCGGCCACCCGGTGCGTGAAATAATCGACCCCGCCACCGCGATTGCCCCAGAATTCGTCATAACCGCTCTTGAGCGGGCCGAACTTGGGCAGCTGGCCCAGATGCCACTTGCCGACCAATGCGGTATGATAACCTTGTTCCTTGAGCAGAGAGGGCAGGGTGGGGTAGCCCGGTTCCATGCCAAGATCGGGATTTTCCAGTGGCTCTTCGAGGCCAGCGGGAATGCGATACTGGTAGCGTCCGGTGATCAGGCCTACGCGCGTGGACGAACAGACTGCCGAATTGGCATAGCCATGGGTGAATTTCATGCCCTGTGCGGCAACGCTGTCCAGCACGGGGGTCTGGTATTCCTGCCTGCCGTAACAGGACAGGTCGGCATAGCCGAGATCGTCGGCCATGATGAACAGGAAGTTGGGTTTGCGACCGGGAGTATGCGCGAGGCCTGGAATGGAAACGGCAAGTGCCGCCGTACCGATTGCGCCGGCCATGGCATCGCGGCGCGTCAAGCCTGCAATTGTCTTCTTTTCAGTCACAAAAACATCCCGCTTGTTGGTTGGGAGGGCAGGACCGGTGAAGTTGGTGGTGGGTCACCGGTCCTGCCAAGGTCACGCGGCTGAGGACGCCTCGTGACTGTCACCTGTAATATATTGATCCAACGGGAGGAAAGCACATTCCTCCCGTTGGACCTACGACCCTCAATATTCCAGCCTGATGCCAAGTGTGTAGCGGCGACCCAACACGTCATGCAGGGCTGTGAAGGTCTGCGTAGCAGCAGCAGTGAAGAAGCTATACTGTGCAACGACAGGCGGATCCTTGTCGAGCAGGTTGGTGACCGACAGGTAGACCTGTGCTTCCGAACCGGCCAGATCGAAGTCGTAGTTGAAACGAGCATCGAGGTAGAAGACCGATGGGATGTCGTTATCTACACGGGTAACTCCCGCAGCACCTGCTGTAGCAGGGTTCTGGACATCACTGCTGCCGATCAAGCGACCGGTAAAGACCGTGTTGAAAGGCCCGTTCGTGTAGTTGATGAAACCCGTGCCACGGAATTTGGGGAACGATCCAAATCCGTCGAAGCGGGTCGGCTGCGGATCGAAGTTGTTAGCCGGTGTCGCAGCACCAGTGTTCGAACGTTCGAGCAACCAGGTGCCGAATCCGCGGATAGACAGGAATTCGTCTCCGCCGCCCAACAGGTTGACGCTGGTATTGTAGCCGACTTCGACATCGATACCTTCCACCTTGGATTTTTCGACGTTGACGTACTGGTCACCGACCAGCTGCATCAGCGGATATCCGCCAGCAGCAGTGACTTCGGTCGAACTTTCCGTGATCAGGTTACAGAATAGTGGGTCCTGATCTTCGTAGCAGCGCCGTGCAACTTCAGAGAGACCGACTTGGCCGATAGCGCCATCAAGGTCCACATTGAACCAGTCCACCGACAGCGAAAAGCCGGGCAGAGCAGTAGGCTGCAGCACGATACCTGCCGTGAAGGTATCAGCCTCTTCCGGATTCACGTTCGGGTTACCTCCAGAGAACGTGGTCACATTGTAGCTGGTGCTACATGCAGCGTTTGGATCGTTAAGAATACAGGCGTCGATATCGGCTTGCGAAATACGCGGATCGGTCACAGTGCCCAGACCGCCTGTCTTGTTGAAACGCTCGTTCAGGTTCGCTGCGCGCACGTCCCGCGAATAGGTGCCACGCAAGCGGACCCCATCGACGACCTGGAAATCCAGGCTGCCCTTGTAGGACCAGATAGAACCGGAACCTTCGTAATCGGCCCAGCGTCCGGCGAGGTTGAGGTTCGCCCTTTGGCCGGTATCAGTATCGAACAGGGGGATCAGCGTTTCGGCGAAGAGTTCCTTCACATCTGCGCCGCCCTGGATATTCGAGACTTTCGAATACTGGGTTGCAACGGTGTTGTTGCAGTCACCGCTTACGCCACGCAGTCCGGGAGATTCGCCCGAGCAAAGAACCGGGTGACCGTTTTCGTGATCGGAAGGCTGGTTCGCCTGGTCGCGGTTGACCTGGTAGATCGAGTCCTTGCGATAGGACGCACCCAAGGCAAGCGAAACAGGACCGGCCGGCAAGTCGAACACGTTGCCCGCGAAGCTCAGTTCAGCGAAATGCTGCTTGAACGTAGTGATCGCTCGCTTGCCCGGAGTTGTCGTATAGGTGTCGGTGATGCCTAGGTCGTAGCCCGTATCCGCAAAAAAGAGCGGCGTGGTAATTTGCACACCCGGATCCATACCGGTGATATAATCGACGGCTTCGGGGCTGGCGTTGCCGCGCCCAAAGAGGTTGAGCGGTTCACAACCCGGGAAGTCCGTGCTGCCAGCAAGCGTTACGTTACAGACCGGATTGCCATTACCGTCATCGACAGCGTCAATTGCGGCAAAGACGCGGTCTACACGAAGACCGAACTGGTCCCATTTCTTCCGCGAATGGCCGAACTGGTAATAGCCATCGAGCTGCCAACCGTCGAACACGCCACCACCATTATCGATCTCCGCCTCGAATCCGACGGTTCCGATGTTCTGCGTGGTCCATTCTTCGTAATAGAGGTTGCCGCAGTCCTCGACCGAACACATGCGACGCAGTGCAAAGGAAGCAACGCCTTCATCGAGCATGGCCTGCGCCACCTCGGGATAGTCGCGATTGAGGAAGAAGTTGTCCTGGAAGATGGTCAGCGTTGTCGGAAAGCCGACGAACGAACCGCGCGGAGTCGCATTCTCGAACAGGTGGCTCTTGCCGCGCATATATTGCGCGAAGACCAGGAAATTGTCGGTCAGCTCATAATCGGCATAAGCGAAGATCGAATAGCGGTCCGTTTCCGGCCAAACGTTGCAGACTTCACCGCAGCCGATGTCGTCACCGCTGCCGCCAGAAGTGCGCGCATCAAAGCCACCAATCGGGCCGTCCGATACTGTTCCCAGCTGGAAAGGGGCAAGCCCGCCATTCGCATCGAATTCATAGGTGTTATATGAAAAACCCGGCGCACTGATCAGGCCATCGAAGCTTACGCGCGACGAGAATACATTGGGTACGGTTTCGTCAACGCCGTCGCCGTCGATATCCAGCAGGCCGTATGCCTGGTACCAGTCGCGGCCCTTATAGTTGAAGATAGGCTCCATCGAGTTGATTTCGGCGGAAAACAGGAAGTGGCCGCGGTCACCCACCTTGGTGCCGTAGGCAATGCTGGCTTCATAGTTTTCGCCATCACCGCGCTCGGTAATGCCGCCTTGCAGATTCAATTCGATACCAGTGTAATTGGTGTCGAGGATGAAGTTGGTAACACCTGCCACTGCGTCGGTACCATAGGCCGCAGAAGCGCCGCCGGTCACGTTTTCCACACCCCGCAGCATGGCAGAGGGGATCAGGTTGACGTCGGCGCCGCCAAATGCGGTGGTCGGCGCGATACGGCGACCATTGACCAGCGTCAGAGTGCGGTTGGTGCCGAGGCCGCGCAGGTTGAGGTTGCCCGTGCCCGAACGACCGAAGAAGCCGGCGTTGCTGTTGGGCGAATCATTGTTCACGAAGATCGGCAGTGCATTCATTGCCTGAATCAGCGTGCCGGGATCGAGATTGTCGATTTCCTGTTCGTCGATCGCGGTCACCGGTGTGGCGGTTTCCATGCCCGACGGAATGGCCAGGCGTGAACCGGTAACGAAGATCGTATCCTCTTCGTCCTCATCGGTATCCTGTGCCTGGACTGCGTTTGAACTCAGGACCAGCGCCATGGCACTTGCGCCACATGCCAGCCAGCTACGCGTATTGCGCGCAGATATGCGCGCGCCGCTCTTTAAAAGAGACATATTTGGTATTCCTCCCCGTTTATATCGGACCCAATTATTGCTTTATGAGGTGCAAATGCCCTCGGCAGGGGGTGGAAAGCAACGCATGGCAAAGTGATGATAATAGATTGATTAGAGGTTATAGGTTCGCTAAGAACCTATAATGGCTAACCTTCCTTTCACCCTGCGACAGCTCGATGTCTTCGCCAGTCTCAGTTCTACGCGGAGTTTTCGCCGGACGGCGGAGAACCTCGGTATCTCGCAGGCTTCGGTCAGCAACCAGATCAAGACGCTGGAAGAGCAGCTTGGCGTTGTCCTGTTTGATCGCAAACCTGGCCGGCGGCCCACCCTGCGTGCGGAAGGGTTGGCCTTCCTCGACGATTTGCGCGAATTCCAGCGCGCTTGCGAAACTCTTGCAAACCACCGCCGCCATCATCCGGAAAATGCCGAAACAGTGACCATGTTCAAGGTGCTGGTCGGGCAGGGCATGTTCGATGCCTATATTCGCAGGAAGCTTGACAGCTTCTTTGCCGCCCATCCGCTGTTCGAACTGGAGTTTGAAGCCCAATTGCCGTTCGGCCAGCTGGTCCGCGCGGTTGAGAGTGGGCGCTATGATTTTGCCCTGATCAACCAGCGCGCGGATCTTCAAGTTCCCGAGGGCTTCCGGGAAGTAGCCATGGTGAGCGGGGGTATCTATGGGCACAAGAAGTACATCAAGGGACACAAACTGCCCATGTCGCCAGCCGAATTGAACGGCCTGCCTTTTATCCTTCCGAAAGCGACCAGCAAGCAAGAGCGTGAGGTGCTGCGAAATTACGAAAAGCACGGGATCTATCCGCGGCATGTCGTGGGCCATACGCAATATTACGATGTGATGGCGGCGATGCTCGAAAGAGGGTTGGGTGTTGCGTCATTGTCAGACGCGATCCTGCCCGCTTCGATGCGCAAGGAAGTGGTCCAGCTGATCGGGATGGAGAATTGGCGGCTGCTATATTACCGCAATGACCGCGGGACAGACACCAAGTATGACACTGTGGAGAATTTCCTGCTTTCCAGCGTTCTGGATGACCCGGACTATCCCGCCATCGGCCGCAACTGGCCCTAACTGTCCACGCCGTAATATTCGGCCAGATCGCTTCCCGTGAAACCGTGGCGCCCAGCTTCGGGATCGGGTGGCAGCATCTTCTCGTTCCAGCTGCGCCAATCATTTCTGATCGAGCGGAAAATGTCCGGTTGGCGATCCTTCAGATTGGCGCGCTCCATGGGATCGGATTCGATATCGAACAGGAAGGCATTGCCGCCCATTTGCAGATATTTCCACTTTCCGCGCCGAGCGGCCTTTTGGTCGTGATTGGCAAATCGCCAGAACAATGTGCGTTCGGGCAAGGGTTCGCCTGCGATGGCAGACCGCATATCCGTGCCATCTGTGAGATGGTCGGGGCCCAGCTCAACCTTTGCGGCCGCAAGAAAAGTCGGCAGCCAATCCATCGTCATAACTTGTGCATCGCTCTCGCTGCCGGGCGCTGCGACATCGGGCCAGCGTACTATACACGGGATTCGTAGGCCCCCTTCGAGCAATTCGGTCTTCTTGCCGACAAAAGGCCAGGGTTTGGAGAAACGCTCCCCGCCATTGTCGGAGGTGAACACGATGATGGTGTCTTCCGTCAATCCCAGCCGGTCAAGCGCATCTGTCAGCTTGGAGACATTGTCATCCATGTTACGTACCATGGCCGCATAGGTGGCCAGATTTCCGCCGTCCCAGTGCTGGATCGGCATGGGATCGTCGTGCTTGGCGCGCAGCCGGTCGCTCTCGGCATGGTCCTCAGGCCCCTCCCACGGCCAGTGCGGTGCGGTGAAGTTGAGGTTGAGGAAGAAGGGTGCGTCACCCTTTGCGAATTCTTCGATCACTTCCACAGTGCGGTCACCCAGCAGGTCTGTAAGATAGCCCACACGGTCGATATTGGTCTCGCCATCCCACAGGTCGTTCACGCCGTTAATCTCATGCGTGAAATAGTCGACGCCACCGCCGCGAATGCCCCAGAAGATGTCGAATCCACTCTTTAGCGGGCAATATTCTGGCAAGTCGCCGAGATGCCACTTGCCCACCAGAGCGGTGCGGTATCCAGCATCCCGCAACAGTGAGGGCAGCGTGGGCTTATCCGGCGGCAGACCGATATCGCGTCCCTGGAGCGGTTCTTCCAGCCCGATGGGCAGGCGATATTGGTACTGCCCGGTCATCAGCGCCACGCGCGTGGCGGTGCAGACCGCGGAATTGGCATAGGCGTGGGTAAAGCGTATGCCCTGGGCCGCCAGCGCATCGATCGCAGGCGTCTCGTAATCCTCGCGCCCGTAGCAGGACAGGTCCGCCCAGCCGAGGTCATCGGCCATGATGAATATGATGTTGGGACGGCTTGCCATCTGTTTCAGCCGCCAGCCTGCACCAGTTCGATCTCATGCCCTTGCGGCGACAGCAGCAGGCAGACCCTCACGCCTGGAGCGACTTCGGTGATCTCCATCGTCTTTTCGCCGCCTGCCGCCAGCGCGCTTTCCAGCGTGGTCACGATATCGCTGCAGGCAAGGCCGATGGGGCCGTGGGCGTGGCCGACAGCCAGTTCCATCTCGTCCTTTGGCTCAACCAGCATCAGGCTCGGGCCGCCAGCTTGTTCCGGCAGGTTGAGGATGTGCTCGAGGAAGGTCGGCTCGTCATAGGTCTGGCGCACTTCGAAGCCGAATGCCTGCCGCCAGAACGCCAGTGCCGGTTCCATCGGTTTGACGTTGAGCTTGATAAAGGCAAGTCGGATCGAATTTTCTGCCATCGGATTCTCCCTCTCCCTATTAGACCTACCGTCGCATTGCGCTTTTGCAATTGCCGGTTTTCTGGGGCAGGGGTCTCGCCATGATACGCCGCGCGCTGACAAACACCGGATGGCTGATGGGCGCGCGCGGCGTAAATGGGGTGCTGAGCCTTGCCTATCTGGCGCTGGCAACGCGGTCTCTCGGACTGGCAGGTTTTGGTCAATTCATCCTCTGCGTGACATTTGCACAGGCGCTGGTCGGCTTTACCAGCTTCCAGACCTGGCAGGCCATTGTCCGCTGGGGGCAAAGCAAGGACAACCTGCCCGATGCCACTGGGTTTGCGCTGGCGCTGGATGGCGTCACTATCGTGGTCGGCATCATTGTTGCAGCGCTGATCCTCGGTTTTGCCGGCGACTGGCTTCCCTTGCCGCCCGAACTGCGGTTGGCGGCTTTCGGTTTCACCGTGGTCTCGCTCTTCTCGATCCGTTCGACCCCGACCGGGATCTTGCGCCTGCATGATCGCTATGCCCGTGCGGCGACGGCGGATTCGACCACTTCCATCGTGCGTGTGATCGGCGCGGGCATCGTGGCGCTGGTCGATCCGACGATCACCGGCTTCCTGCTGGTCTGGGCGGCGGGCGAGGTCGCCACGGCGGCGATGTATTGGACCCTGGCCCGCAAGACGCAGCCGATCTTCTGGAAACGTATCAGCCTGAGGCGCATTCCCGGACGGGAAAAGGGTGCGTGGAATTTTGTGGTCGGAACCGCGCTTTCTGCAATGGTGGTAATTGCCTCGCGGCAATTGCTGGTGCTGCTGGTGGGCGCACTGGGCGGCGCAGCGATTGCCGGCATCTATCGCGTGGCCATGCAGGTGGGTGAGGGGCTGCTGAAGCTGGCGCAGGCATTGCTCAAGGCGACCTATCCCGAACTTGTCCGCTCTCCCGAAGCGGCAAGGGAAATTGCCGGGCGCATCATCCGCATTGCCATCATCACCGGTATTGCTTCGATCGCCCTGGCGCTGCTGGCCGGACGCTGGATTATCGGCATCATAGCGGGTGAGGATTTCCTCAGTGCCTATACGCCGATGATCCTGCTCGCTGCTGCTGCCGCGGTGGAACTGGTCGGCGCGAGCCTGGAGGCGCTGCTTGTGGCCCGCGGCAAGGCGATTACCAATTTCCTACTGCGCGTGGTTCCGACCGTAATCGGTCTCGCCGTGCTCGGCTGGCTGATCGATATGCACGGGGTCGCAGGTGCCTCCATGTCCGTACTCGGCGCGAGTCTGGCGACCGTTACGGGCCTTTATCTGGCCAACCGGAAACAGGAGCGCGCTGGATAGGGCTTGATCGAGCCTGCAAGGCTCGCAAGGCCGACCGGCCGCACGCAGGTGCCTCGGAGCGGAGCAAAGGGAACAGCACCGAGGAAAGCCAAGGGGCGGATGCCCCGCCGGCGCTTGAGGTAACAAGAACTGGCTGGGGCGGCAGGATTCGAACCTGCGAATGGCGGCACCAAAAGCCGCTGCCTTACCACTTGGCGACGCCCCAGCATGAGCGCGAAGGCGCCCATATAACGTCGCCTTTCGCGAAGGGAAGGGGGCAATCTTCCCCAGGATTGGCCAAGCGCCTAAAAATATCGCATAATCCCCAAAAACAATAATGATGGTGGGAGGATCAAGAATGAGGAATGTGACACGTACAACGCTGTGCGCGACGTCTGGCCTAGCCTTGGCTCTGAGTATTTCAGTTCCAGCCTATGCCCAGGACAACGAGGAGCAACTGGCAAGCGGGCAAGATGGCAACACCATTGTCGTCACCGGCCTGCGACGGGATAGTGAGCTGCAGGATGCGCCCGTTGCGATCACGGCCTTCGGCCCGCAGGCGATCGAGGATGCCCGCATCCTCAAACCTGCCGATTTTGTCAATCTGACGCCCAACGTAAACCTGGTGGAGACGCAGAATGCGGGCAACGCCTTCGTCATCATCCGCGGCATCACCCAGGCGCGCAATAGCGAGCCTTCGGTGGCGACCGTCGTCGATGGCGTGCTGCAGGTAAACCCGGCGCAGTTCAACCAGGCGCTTTACGATATCGAACAGATCGAAGTGCTCAAGGGCCCGCAGGGTGCACTTTACGGCCGCAACGCCATTGGTGGCGCTATCGTGGTGACCACCCGTGAGCCGGGCGATACGCTGGAAGCCAATGTGACCGCCGGCATCGACAACGGATTTGGCTATTTCCTGCGCGGCGGTGTGAGCGGCCCGATAGGGGACAATGGCGGTTTCCGCCTGTCGGGATCGTGGCAGGATACCGATGGCTATATCTATAATCCCTATCTGGGTGAGAATGCCGATCCGGTCGAGAACCTCTCCTTGCGCGGACGCCTGTTGTTCGACCTGACCGACAACTTCGAGCTCGACCTGCGCGCATCCATGGACCAGCTGCGCACGCAGGGCTTCTATTTCAACATCGTTGGCGACGTGAATGACACCAGCCTGCCGGTGCGGGTCAACAATGCCGGCATCGACAATCGCAACATCTACAATGTTGCAGCAAAGCTGACCTACCAAGCCGATGGTTTCACTGTTACCTCGATCACATCGTACGATACGGTGGACGAGATCATCACCGGTGACGCCTTCGACTTCCTGCCGACCAACGAGGCCTTTTGCGCACTCCCGTCGGATCCGTGCTTTTCCGGCAGTACCGACCTGAACCAGAGCCAGTTCCTGGACGTAGAGGCCTTCAGCCAGGAGTTGCGCTTCGAAAGCCCGGCAAACCAGGACCTGTTCTGGATGTTCGGCGGTTACCTGATTTCGACCGATCGCTTCATCTCGACCGGCAACATGCTCGATCTCGATCAGGGCGTATTCCCGGTCTATCGCGAGCCGACGACCAATCCGAGCAATCCGCAATATTCTTTCCTGTCGGATACGCAGGACAATTTCGCCTGGTCGGTATTCGCCAACCTTGGCTACCAGTTTACCGATGCGTTTCGTGTCGATGGTTCGCTGCGCTATGATCACGACCATCGAAAGAATACCACCGAAACGCCCGACTCATGGCTCGGCTACATCAACTATATCGCCAGCCTTTTTGGCGCCCCGCAAAGTGCGCAGGGCGATGTCCGCACGCGCAATTTCAGCGCCTGGCAGCCCAAGGTCACGCTGACCTATACGCCGACCGACCAGTTCACCCTCTATGGCGGCTATTCGCGCGGCTTCCGGTCGGGCGGTTTCAACCAGACGGGCGTAGGTGTGGTCGCGCAGGAGAACGGTATCGTCGGGGTGCAAGACATCTTCGAAGCGGAGACGGCCGACACCTTCGAACTCGGCTTCAAGTCGCAGCTCGCGGGCAATATGCTCACGCTCAATGGCGCGGCCTATACGACGCTTTCGAAGAACTCCTATTTCTTCGTCTTCCTCTACGCCAACTCGACGCAGAATTTGGGCAATGTGCCCAAGACGCGGATCAGCGGCCTGGAGTTGGAAGCAACGCTGCGGCCGCATCCAGACGTTACCTTCAACGCGGCATGGGGCCTGACAGACAGCAAGATCAAGGAGTTCGCCGATCCCACCTCGATCGGCAATGAAGCGCCATTGATCAGCCGCACCACGCTCAATCTCGGCGCGCAATATACGCCGCAACTTTTCGGCAACAGCGTGGACGGCATCAACGCCTTGTTCCGCGTGGATTATCGCCGCACGGGGCGCACCTGGTGGGATGTGCCCAATTCGACGGTGCGCGATCCGATCCATCTGGTGAATGCGCGCGCGGGTGTCGAATTCGACAATATCGGCATCTATGGCTTTGCGTCCAACCTCTTCAACGAGAAGTACAATGCCGAGTTCTCACCCGGCGGCTTCGTCTTCAAGGCGCGGCCGAGGGTGTTTGGCGTCGAGGCGACGGCGCGGTTTTAGGTAACGTTCCTCCCCGAAACGGGGAGGGGGACCACCGAAGGTGGTGGAGGGGCACAAGCGTAGGCTTGCAGCCCCTCCGTCAGCCCTTCAGGCTGCCACCTCCCCATCGCTGCGCGACAGGGAGGATCAATCGGCTATAGGCTGTCCGGACGGCTCCGCACCGGACTGAACAGGCTGCGATCCTCGACCTTGTCGAAATCGGCGGCCGAGTGGCGCTCTGCCATGGCCTGCGTATTGACCAGCCTGCCGCGGATCGCTCCCGGGCGCTTGTCGATGGTCTTCACCCAGCGCGCAACGTTTTCATACTCGTCGAGCGAGAGGAAGATATCGCAGCGGTTGTAGGCGCCGTGATAGAGGTTCCCCAGCCAGGTGTAGGCGGCGATATCGGCGATCGTGTAGTCGCTACCCGCTAGATATTCGGTCTTGGCCAATTGCTGGTCGGCCACGTCGAACAGGCGCTTGGTCTCCATGGCATAGCGATCGATGGGATATTTGTAGCGCTCTGGTGCATAGACGTAGAAATGGCCGAAACCGCCGCCGATAAAGGGCGCGCTGCCCATCTGCCAGTTAAGCCAGCTGAAAGTCTCCGCACGGGCGGGCTGCGTCTTGGGCAGCAGGTAATCGAACTTTTCGGCCAGGTGGATCAGGATCGCGCCGCTTTCGAACATGCGGAAGGGCGTGTCGCCAGACCGGTCGAGCAACGCAGGGATCTTGCTGTTGGGGTTGAGCTCGACAAAGCCGGACCAGAATTGCTCACCTTCGAAAATCTTGATCAGCCAGGCATCATATTCCGCGTCCGAATATCCGGCTTCGAGCAACTCCTCGAACATGGTGGTGACCTTCACGCCATTGGGCGTGCCGAGCGAATAGAGCTGGAAGGGATGCTCGCCGACTGGCAGCTCCTTCTCCTCGCGCGCACCGGCGGTGGGGCGATTGACGCCGGAAAACTGGCCTCCGCTCTCGGTAGGCTTCCAGACCTTGGGCGGGGTGTAGACATCGGACATGTATGTTGACTCCTGAACCTCTTTGTGGGGCGTTGCTCGCGCAAGATGGGTCGCGCCTTGATGTGCAACAAGCAAGGGAAACTTTGGCGCGCTGCGGGTTTTTCTTTGCTACCGAAATGTAACCAAGGGGATTTCGATTGCATTCCTGTCGGCTTTGCGTGAGCATCCCGGCCGAATTGCAGGTACGCATGTGCCGACACAGGTGGGATCATGATGGCCGAACGTGCCTTTGGCCGGTATTTCGACAATCCGGACGATTTGTTCGGCTGGCTTAATAGCGCGGTCTTCGGCACGGCGGCGATGGACGCGCTCAACCGTTCGGGCGTGACGGCGCTGCTACTCAAGGGACCAGCGACTGCGGAAAAGCTCGCCTCTGAAAGCGGTTTGCCGCAAGACAGGCTACGCCGCCTACTCGATTTCCTTGTTGCGCATGAGGTGATCGAGGGTGGAGCTGATGGGCTTTATGCACCCACTTCCCGCACCCAGGTGATGCTCGATGCGCAGGGCTTGTTCGCCAATGAACTTATCTCGGCCATGGCATCCTCCAGACTTCATGAAGGCCTGCGCGATGATCGCATTCCCTTCGAGATCTTCTTCGGCAAGCCCGTTTTCGAATACTTCGCCGAACAGCCGCAAGTTGCGGAGAGCTTCGGAAAGTTCATGGGCTGGATGACGCGGCGCTTCGAAAGATTCGTCCATACGCAGCACCGCTTCGAGCCGTTCGGGACCGTTGCCGATATCGGTGGTAGCATGGGCGATTTGCTGCTCAGCATGCTCGGCGAATATCCGGGGACGAAAGGCATATTGTTCGATCTGCCCGAAACCGTGGATATGGCGCGACCGGCGATTGCGGCTTCGCCATTGGCGGACCGGGTGGAACTGGTCGGCGGCAGTTTCTTCGAGGAAGTGCCTTCCGCCGATCTCTACACGCTCAAGCAGATCCTGCACGACTGGCACGATGACGAATGTGAGAAGATCCTCTCCAATATCCGTCGTGCCATCAATCCCGGCGGGCGGCTGGCGGTGATGGACCACATCCTGCAAGACTCACCGGCACCCGACGAAGCGCAGGGCACCGATGTTGCCATGATGGTCTGGGATACCGGGCGCGAGCGAAAACTGGGAGAGTTCAAAGCTCTGTTCGCGGCGACCGGCTTTGCCATTGGCCGCGTAACGCGCAATCCCAGCGGACACAGTGTGATTGAGGCGTTGCCGGTTTAGGAAGTTTCATCGGAGGGAATGCATGGTGGGGGCAGTAAACACGATTATCGGGCCGCGTGCGCCTTGGCTTCGCGCCATTACAATCGGCGCGCTGACGCAGGTGCTGCTGTTCGGTGGTTATTTCGGTCTTGCCGCCCTGAATGCTTCCGAGAGCGTGCTGTTCGCTGGCGTGGTTGTCGCAAGCCTGCTCCTTTATCTCGCGGCGGGGTACCTGGCGGGCAGGTCTGCACGCAAGTCCCACGCCCTGCTCGGCGTTGTGGTGGGCCTGGCCGGTGTCGCGGTCTATTTTGCATATGTTGCCTATCTGGTCTCGACAGGCGCGATGAACGCCACGGGTACAAGGCCGGTGACCTTCTCCGAAGCGTTGAGCCTGATGAACCTTGCCGACCATGCGCTGAAGGTCTTGTCCGCCGCGCTGGGCGCATTCCTTGCTGGCCGCAAGGCTGCGGGGTGATGGCTTTGCTTCTAGTCGGGTAACATTTCCCATGCGCCGAAGGTCGCGGCTTGTCCGTGGCGCTGGCCGTTCTCCTCCACCAGGTTCCACACCACCGCGTTGTGAATGCGGAACCTTGTTCCGTCTGCCGCAATGCGGATGCCGTGATAGTCGGTGATGACATTCTCTGCTTCCAGCCTGGTGAGCATGGCGGCGCGTTCCTCGCGCAGGGCGGGCTCCGCGCTCTTGTAGCTGGGCAGGCCGATAAAGTCCTCCGCGCTCAAGCGGAAGAGGGTGAGCGCCTGCCGGTTGCCGTAGAAGAACAGCGGCGGGTCCTCGGTGCCGTGCGCGACAAGGGCGGCTGGCATCGTCCAGATATCGCTGCCGATCTCGACCAACGGACGACCGACCAGTCGCTCGAAACTCTCCGCGATCAGCGCAAGCCGCTTGCCTGCGCTCTTCTCCATGGTCTGCCTGTCATCCATGAGCGGGGAATAGCGCGCATGGCCCTTGCAGCAAATCCCGCTTTTGCCCATCAGGGCAGGAGAAGCGCAGGAGAGAGAATTGGCTGGCAATCCGGATATCATCGTGGTCGGCGGCGGCTCGGCAGGCATGGCCATGGCGGCGCGGCTGGCCGAGGGTGGCAAGCGCGTTTGCCTAGTGGAAGCGGGCAAGAGCCATCGCGCTATCCGCTCCTATGTCCCAGCGCTGATGAGCGGCATCGTCCACACGCCCGATTTTGACTGGATGTATGCGGCGGAGCCCGATGCCAGCGTGGGCGGGCGGCCCGATGTCTGGCCCGCGGGCAAGAGGCTGGGCGGCGGCTCCTCGATCAATGGCATGATGTTCATCCGCGGCCATAAATGGGACTACGACCATTGGGCCGAATTGGGCGCGAGCGGCTGGGACTATGCCAGCGTGCTGCCCTTCTTCCGCCGCATGGAGGACAATGAGCGTGGTGCGGATGATTGGCGTGGGCAAGGTGGTCCCATCGGCGTGTCCGAGGCCCGATCGCGCTATGACGTGACGGGTGACTGGATCGAGGCGGTGCAGCAGGCGGGCTATCCCCGCTCGCCCGATCTCAATGGCGATCAGAATGAGGGCGTGGACTATATCCAGCTGTCACAGCGCAAGGGTCTGCGGTCCTCCACAGCTGCAGGATATCTCGCTGACAAGTCGCGCAATCTCGAGGTGATGACCGAGGCGCAGGTTCTCAAGGTCGATATCGCCGACGGCCGTGCCAAGGGCGTGACCGTTCGGCGCGGTGGCGAGGTGTTGGAGCTGAAGGCAGGGCAGGGCGTGGTGCTTTGTGCCGGTGCACTCAATACGCCGCGGCTGCTCATGCTCTCTGGTGTAGGTCCGGCGGAACATCTGCGCGGGCACGGCATTGCCGTGATTGCGGACAGCCCCGGTGTCGGCCAGAACCTGCAGGAACATCCCGCCGTGCACCTGGTGAACGAGGTCACCGCGCATACGCTTAACAACGATGCCAAGGGGCTGGCGGGGGTGAAGAGCCTGCTTTCCTTCATTTTCGCGCGGTCGGGCGCACTGACTACCGGTATCGGCCATGCGCAGGCTTTCGTGAGAAGCCGCGAGGGGCTGGAGGTGCCCAATCTGCAGCTGGCCTTCAGTGCCTTTGCCTTCGACATCACGCAGCAGGGCAACCTCGAACTGCGCAAGGGCAGTGCGGTGACGACGCTGGTGGGGCTGATGAGGCCGTCCAGCCGGGGGAGGGTCTCGCTGCGAGCCAATGATCCCGATGCGCCGCCGTTGATAGAACACCAGCTGATCGGCAGCGAGGACGATGCCGTGCAGCTGGTCGAAGGACTGCAGATCGCCCGACGGATCATGGGGCAGCAGGCTCTCGCCGGTCAGGTGACAAGCGAGGTACGTCCCGGAGCCGAAGCGGACAGTGCCGAGGCGCTGCGCAGCTATGTCGGCCTCGCCACCATTCCTATGTATCACCCGGTCGGAACAGCGAAGATGGGCGCAGCGGATGATGCGATGGCGGTGCTCACCCCTGATTGCCGGGTGAAGGGCGTGGAGGGGCTGTGGGTGGCGGACGCATCGATCATGCCCACCATCCCGCAAGGCAACACCAATGCCACCGCAATCATGATCGGCGAGCGGGCCAGCGCCTTGGTGCTGGATGCGACAAAGGGCTGAGGCGTAGCAATAATGTCATCCAATGTAATGTAGGCGTCATATTGATCGGCTGTTGAGGCAGGACAGGTGCGGAAATGGATTCGCGCCCATGCATTCCGGGTTCCGATCACTTGCGCACAACTGCTTTCAATGCTGCCATCCTCTCCCTCGGCCTCTCGACAGCATCGCTGGCGGGTGAGGTTTCGGGCACAGTCTATGACCAGCGCGGCGTTCCGGCTGCAGGCGTGGTGCTTGTGCTGGGTGCGCAGGATGCGGTGACTTCGGATGACGGATCCTATCGCTTTGCCGATGTGGCGGAGGGCGAGCATCTGATCGCAACCTACGGCCAGCGTGTCTCCGTGCAGGTAGGCGACGATGCTGCCACCAAACGCAACATCTTTCTCATGTCCCGTCATGCGCGTGCCGAGGTGACCGGTACAACCCTCGATGCCGATGCTGCCGAGGCGGCCTTCGCCGAAGCAATGCAGCTGGCGGACCAGATGGTCAGCGAGGGCGAAGCGCAAGGCGAAGTGGCCTGGCGCTGGAACGACCTCGAAGGCTGAGCTGCCCTTCATTTCCGATGAGTTTGCGCGCTGACAGGTGACAGCGAGGCATTTGCGCATTAGTCAGGCGAACAAGTTTCAATTGTTCCCGGATTGGATGCTCCCGACATGCGCATTTTTGCCAAGGCCCTGCTGCCGCTCACCTTGACGCTCGCTGCCTGCTCGCCCGCCGATGAGGTGACCACGGACAGCTATGACATGCTCGCCAGCCGCGCGACTATCGCCGAGGTGCAGATGGAGCCGGATACGTCCTACCTGACTGATGAGGAACGGCAGGTCGTCAACAAGCTTATCGAGGCGAGCCGCCTGATGAGCGCCATCTACCAGCACCAGCGCCTGCCCGAATACGACGCCATGCGTGCGGAAATTGCGGCGAGTGGCGATGCCGACCTGCTCGACATGTTCGACCGCAATTTCGGCCCGTGGGATGAGGGTGCCGAACTGCATCCATTCTATGGCGAGGCGGAAATGCCGCTGGGCGCGGGCTTCTATCCCGCCGACCTCACACGCGAGGAACTTGACGCCTATCTTGGCGCGCATCCAGACGAGGCCCAGGCGCTGCTCAGCCCCTATACGGTGGTGCGGCGAGACGGCGATGCACTCGTCGCCATTCCCTACTCGGTCGAATATCGCGAGTTCCTGGAACCTGCCGCGCAATTGCTACGCGAGGCGGCGGCAATCACCTCCAATCCCAGCCTCAAGCGCTTCCTTTCGCTGCGCGCCGACAGCTTCCTGTCCGACGATTATTTCGAAAGCGAAATGGCGTGGATGGACCTCGCCGATACGCCCATCGAAGTCGCGATCGGCCCCTACGAGGTTTACACAGACCGGCTGATGGGCACGAAGACCGCTTTCGAAAGCTTCGTCACCCTGCGCAATCCGGAGGAGAGTGCAGCGCTGCGTCGTTACGTCGCTTATCTGCGCGACATGGAAGGCAATCTTCCGATCCCTGACGAGCACAAGAATTTCACCCGCGGCTTCGAGAGCCCCATCGCGGTGGCGGTGCAGGTACAGGGCGGGGGCGACAATGTCCCCGGCGTGCAGACCATCGCCTTCAACCTGCCCAATGACGAACGCGTGCGCGAAGCGAAGGGCGCCAAGAAAGTCATCCTTTCCAACGTGCTGGGCGCCAAGTTTGACATGATCTTGCAGCCTATGGCGCAGCTGGTGCTGGCCCCCGAACAGGCCGCGATGGTCAGCCGCCGTTATATGCAGAACGAGACTTTGTTCCACGAACTTTCGCATTCGCTCGGCCCCGGCACAATCACGGTCGATGGCCGCGAAACGACGGTGAACGAGGAATTGCGCGAGCTCTATTCGGGGCTGGAGGAAAGCAAGGCGGACGTCATGGGCGTGTGGAACATGCTCTACATGATGAAGCGCGGCGAACTGCCCGAAGAGGACAAGAGCGAGATGTGGGCGACCTATTTCACCGGCATATTCCGCTCGGTCCGTTTCGGCGTGGAAAGCGCCCATGCGCGCGGCACGGCGCTGCAATATGGCTTCCTCAAGGAAGCGGGAGCCTTTTCCTTCGACGAGGAGAACGGGCGATATGTGCTCGACGAGGAGCGCATGGAAAGCGCGCTGCAAGAATTGTTGACCGCCCAACTCATGCTCCAGGCGACAGGCGACTACCAGGGCACGGCAGAATTCTTCGAGCGCTACGCCCATCTCGATGAGCATGCCGAAGGCGTGATCGCTGCGATGAGCGATATCCCCGTCGATATCAGGCCGATCTATCCGGAATCCATCTAACGGCCCTCGCCTGGTTAACGACTCAGGGTGACAGCGTACGCAGCCTGCGGTAGCGCTATCACCCATGGAGAGGCTTAATCGTTTTGCGCGGGCCCTGCTCGCCGCTTTCATTCTGTCATGCCTGTTTATGGCGCGACCTGTTTTGGCTTGCGAGGAGGCGGTAGCGGCTTGTGGCGAGGAGAGCGCCGGCGCGTTCCCGCTCATCGAGAATGGCCAGCCGGTCTCCGTCCAATGGGGCGAGGCTACGCCTGACCCTGTCATCCACGCAGCGACCAATCTCATTGCCGACCTTGAACGTGTTAGCGGGAATGCTCCTGGTGCAGTGGAGAATACAGGCAGGACCATCCTTGTCGGTGTGCTCGGCGATGAATCGCCCGCCGACCGGCTGGCGCAACGAGGGCTGGTCGATACGGCACAGATCGAGGGGCAGTGGGAAGGCTATGTGCAGGCCGTTGTGTCCGAAGCAGGGCCGCAGTTCGACAGAGCCCTCGTCATTCTCGGCGCCGATCCACGCGGGGCGGTCTACGGCATTTACGACCTGTCCGAGCGCATGGGTGTTTCCCCCTGGTACTGGTGGGCGGACGTGCCGGTTCGGCAGCGCGACAACCTGTGGATCACCGCTGGCGCGCGTGCCGATGCGCCCGCGGTGCGCTATCGCGGCTTCTTCATCAATGACGAGGATCCGGCCTTCGGCGGCTGGGCGCGCGAGCGCTTCGGCGGGGTCAATGCGCAGGTCTATGAGCATGTGTTCGAGCTGCTGCTGCGGCTGAAGGGCAATTATTTGTGGCCCGCCATGTGGGGCAAATCGCTGGCGGAAGACGATCCGGCGAGTCTGGCGCTGGCGGCGGAGATGGGCATTGTGCTTGGCACCAGCCATCACGAACCGCTCACCCGCGCGCATGTCGAATGGGAACGCGCGCTGGAAGCGGGCGAGGCCTCGGGCGAGTGGAATTACGCGACCAACCCCGAAGGCCTGCAGCAATTCTGGCGCGAAGGGATGGAGCGCTTCGTTGCCAGCGGTGCGGATGGTGTGGTCACCATCGGCATGCGCGGCGACGGGGACGAGGCGATGAGCGAGGATACCGCCATCCCCTTGCTCGAGCAGGTGGTGGCGGACCAGCGCGAAATCATTGCCGAGACTACCGGCCGCCCGCCCGAGGAAACGCCGCAGGTCTGGGCGCTCTACAAGGAGGTGCAGGACTATTACGACCAGGGCATGCAGGTGCCTGACGATGTCATCCTGCTCTTTTCGGACGACAATTGGGGGCAGATCCGCCGCCTGCCTGATCTAGAGGCCGCACCACGTGCAGGTGGATACGGCGTCTATTACCACTATGACTATGTCGGCGGCCCGCGCAGCTACAAATGGATCGACACGATCCAGCAGGGCAAGACCTGGCAGCAGATGAACCTTGCCTGGGAACGCGGTGCGCGTTCGCTATGGGTGGTCAATGTCGGCGATATCAAGCCCGACGAATACCAACTCGATTTCTTCCTCGACATGGCGTGGGACCCGGTGGAGATGGATGTCGATGCGCTGGCCGAGCATTCGCGCCAATGGGCGGCACAGCAATTCGGCGAGGAGCATGCGGAGGAGATTGCCGCGATGCTCGACGAATATGCGCGGCTGGCGAGCAGGCGGAAGCCCGAACTCTACGACATCGACTTCATCGATTCGCCGCGCGGTCGTGCGCTTGGCGATGATTGGGGAACTCTGACTGTTCGTTTATCCCAGTTGGCACAGGATGGCGGTTTGAATGAGACTATTGCGCCGGCATTCTTCCAGCTCTTGGCCCACCGGATCATGGCTTTGAGTAGTCACACCGATGTCTATGCCTCTGTTTCCGCCTATCGCCAGATTGCAAATCGAAGCAGCGCATTGGCTGAGGGGATGGCAGAAATGGCAGAGCTTTCTTTCGCCGCGAGCGAAGGGTTCGCAAGGCTCTACCACGAAATGCTCGACGGCAAGTGGAACCACATGATGAGCCAGCCGCATATCGGTTACACATCGTGGGACGACCCTGATGAAAACATCATGCCGGAACTCGTGCGCCTTGATGGGGATGAGACAGGCCCCTCGGAGCTCAGCCTTGATCCAGAAAAGCCCCGACAGATCATTCCCGCCACTAAAACCAGTACACGAGGGACGGGAGCAGGATTGACCTACACCGACGTACCGGCCCTGGGCAGCCTTGGTTCGGCGCTTACGGCCCTCCCGCAGGGGTGGCCAGCGACCACCGTAGAGGATGGCATCTTTGCTGAATATGCCATCGATATAAATCCCGGCGTAGATATCGAGCTGGAAATCGCACTCGTCCCCACGCTCGACACCATCAGCGATGAGGGACTGCGCTTCGGCCTGCAGATCGATGACGGCCCGGTTGAGACGGTGCGCTTCTATCTCGAGCCGACCAATGGCCAGCGTGACAACCCCGCGCAATCGGCATGGAACGATGCGGTAATCGACAATATGGTCCGCATCACGCGCGACATCTCAGGCCTCGATGCGGGCGAACACCGTGTGCGGCTCTACCGTATCGACGACAATGTCGTGTTCGATCACATCGCCTGGGGGAGCTCAGCGGAACGATAGAAGTTTGAAGATGTTTGCTTTCAACTCACTCAAATAATTGAATGTTCGGTGATTTCCTACCCTTGTGCTAGGTTCGCAGCGGGTCGCATCTTATGGGAGGATCATTACCATGAAGAAGATTGCGATTGTCGCGAGTATGGCCGTGCTGGCCGCTTGCACCAATGCCGAAGAGGAAGCTGCACCAGCCGAAGAGGCGACGGAAGCTGTTGTCGAGGCCGCTCCGCTGGCACCCGATGGCGGGCCCTTTGCCGGGACATTCGAGCTGACCGACGAGGAAGGAAACACCTATCAGGCAGTGATGAATGCCGATGGCACCTTCAGCGTCGACAATGTCGAAGGCGGCGTGAACACCGGCACCTATGAAGTGAACGAAACCGGCTTCTGTGCGGTCAGCGATAACGAAGAAGGCAATACCGGCTGCATCGTCTCGGGCGAAGCAGATGCGGATGGTAGCTGGGTCAATACCTCGGACGACGGAATGGTACGCACGGTCAGGCGCGTGGCCGAAGCCGACGAATAGTCAGCCTAAACCGGCAGGCGGCAAGGCTTAGATCGTCAACACCCAGCCATGGGGGTCCGGCGCGGTGCCGCGCTGGATATCGACCAGCTTGGCCTTGAGCTTGCCGGTTAGCTGGCCGGGGCCGCCCGATCCGATGGTGAAATTGCGCTCGCGTCCCGCGACGCTGCCGACGGGCGTGACCACCGCTGCGGTACCGCAGGCGAAACACTCGACCAGCTTTCCTGAGGCAGCATCGGCTTCCCACTGGTCGATCGAATATTTCTCCTCGCGCACGGCGAGCCCTTCCTCGCGGGCGAGGGTGAGCAGGCTGTCGCGTGTGATGCCGGGCAGGATCGTGCCTGACAGCGGCGGGGTGATGATGCTGCCATCGTCGAAGGCGAAGAACAGGTTCATGCCGCCCAGTTCCTCTATCCATCTGTGCTCGGCAGCGTCGAGGAAGACGACCTGGTCGTGGCCTTTCTCGAATGCCTCGCTGGTGGGGACGAGGCTGGCCGCATAATTGCCGCCGCATTTGGCCGCGCCTGTGCCGCCCGGGGCCGCGCGAGTATAATCGCTGACCCAGACGGAGACGGCCGGCGCGCCTGACTTGAAGTAGTTGCCGGCGGGGCTGAGGATCACGATGAACTTGTATTGCTTGGCCGGACGCACGCCGAGGAAGGGCTCGGTCGCGACCATAAAGGGGCGGATATAGAGCGAGCCGCCCTCGACCTGCGGGAACCAGTCGGCATCTTCGTTAACCAGTTGGCGCACGGCATCGACGAACAATTCCTCGGGTACTTCGGGCATGGCCAAACGGCGTGCGGAATCGTTGAAGCGCTTGGCATTCTGGTCAGGCCGGAATAACGCCATCGACCCGTCAGCGAGGCGATAGGCCTTCATGCCTTCGAAAATTTCCTGCGCATAATGCAGCACGGCGGCAGCGGGATCGAGCGCGATCGCCTGGCGCGGGCCGAGCACGGCATTGTGCCATCCCTTGCCTTCTATCCAGTCCACCACGACCATATGATCGGTGAACACCGTGCCGAAGCCGGGGCTGGCAATTGCCGCCGCGCGTGCATCGGGCGCGATCGGGGCGGGGTGTGGATTGCGCTTGATGGTCAAAGAGGAAGAATCGGCGAGAGTCGCCATGATATTTTTGTCCTAACTAAACTCGGTGCGTTGAGTCATATAATTTCAAATTGAAAAGTAAATTTGAAATTATCGCAAAAGAAGTATTTCTCGCAACCAGTCTGCTAGCGGGCATTTTCCCAGAGGGGAAGGGGGGCGAAGGTACAGGGCAAATCGGCTTTGATCGTTGCCGGTGTTCGCGGCCACAAATGAGAAAGGCGACCCTGCCCGTCGCAGGATCGCCTTTCGCATGGTCAGCGGCCGGATGTGCCGCCCACGAAGTCTCTATCGGTTGCTAGCCTACCGATAGTACCCCGCGCGGAAACTTACCGACCTCCCTGCTGAACCATGAGACATCGGATCACCTCCTTTCGCGCTTTTGAAGCCAACACCCTGCCGTTTTTCCCGGGGGCGAAGACCGCGTTCACCGCTGGCCTTGTGTGCATTTGTGAATCGGTGTGCGGCGCAACACAAGACTTGTTTTTTTGTTTTTCACAGTCATTATGGATTCTTCCGGTCAGGCTCCCGAAAGGGGGCCTTTTTTGTTGTCGCCTCTGGCCTGCGCACGCGCGCCGGACTATCGGCAAGTGATGGCCGAGGGCAAAGCTGAAAAACTCAGGATCGACCAGTTGCTTGTCGAACGCGGCGAAGCGGAAAGCCGCGGGCGGGCGCAGGCGCTGATCATGGCGGGCCTCGTCTTTGTGAGAGGCCAGCGGGTGGACAAGGCGGGGCAAAAGGTGTCTGCCGATGCGCCGATCGAGCTGAAGGGCAGGGACCACCCCTGGGTCGGTCGCGGCGGGGTGAAGCTGGACGGGGCGATCAAACATTTCGGTCTCGATCCCACAGGCGCGGTGGCGATGGATATCGGGTCTTCTACCGGCGGCTTCACACAAGTGTTACTGCATCACGGCGCTGATCACGTATTTGCCGTCGATGTCGGCACCAACCAGCTCGACTGGAAGCTCCGCAACGATCCGCGCATTACCGTGCTCGAACAGACCAATGCCCGCGCATTGACGGAGCAACAGATCGACCGGCCCTGTAACTGGGTTGTTTGCGATGCGTCCTTCATTTCGCTGCGCAAGGTGTTGGAAGTGCCGCTGAAACTGGCCGCGCCGGATTGCCAGCTGGTCGCTCTGATCAAGCCACAATTCGAAGTCGCCAAGCATGAAGTGGGCAAGGGCGGGATCATCCGCGACGAGGCGCTGCATGCCCGGGTCTGCGATGAAGTTCGCGAATGGCTGGAAGGCGAAGGCTGGGCGATCCAGGGTATTACCGAAAGCCCGATCAAGGGGACGGAAGGCAATGTTGAATTCCTCATCTCTGCGCATCGAGGCGGGTAATAGGGGCGGCTCTCTCTTGCGCGTACTCAAAGGCCTCGCCACTATCTGCCTAAGTGATTCTCATGCCGGGAAGCCGGCTGGATTGCAGGAGTTTGGATGAACCGCCTTGCCAGTCCCGCGCAATTGCGCGCCAGCCTTCTTCGATGGGCATTGTTTCTCGTTCCGACCGTCATGCTCCTGGGCTTCCTGTCCGGGCAAGTCTCGGGCAGCGGGGCGGATGATCCCTGGTTCGCCGCGCTGACCAAGCCCGCCATCTATCCGCCACCCATCACATTCGGAATTGTCTGGAGCATTCTCTATGCGGTGATGGGATTTGCTTTGGCACTGGTTTGTTCAGCATGGGGTGCGCGCTGGAGGCCTTGGGCGGTTCTGGCCTTTCTGGTGCAATTGGTTCTCAACCTCGCTTGGTCGCCGGTCTTCTTTGCAAAGCACGACATCATGCTGGCGCTTGTATTGCTGGTCGCGATCGATATCGCGGTGATTGTGACAGCATACCTGTTCTGGAAGGTCCGCCGCAGCGCTGCCTGGCTGATGCTCCCCTATCTTGGATGGGTCCTATTCGCGACCGTGCTCAACTGGCAATTCCTTGAACTCAATCCCGATGCGCGCGCTTTTGAGTCTAACAACGCCGTCCAGCGTGTAGTATTGTAGCACTTGCCAGACATACGCGCGGAGACCACATAGACCCCATGCAAAGCGAAAACCCGATCATCGCCGACTTCGTAAAAATCGCCAATTCCGCCGCGGGTACGCTGGCGGGCATGACGCGTGAGGCGCGCGACAATGCGCGCGAACGCATGAAGGAAGCGCTGGGCGGAATGGACTTCGTCACCCGCGAGGAATTCGACACGGTTAAGGCGCTGGCCACCAAGGCGCGCGAGAAGTGCGATGAACTGGAAGCCAGGCTGGCCGCGCTGGAAGCCAAGCAGGGCGATTAAGCGCTTGGGCTTTGCCGCCCCCGAAATTGTAACCTATCTGCGAACGATGAAATCGCCGCCTTGTTCGTGCGTGGCCATTCGGTCGCACCTTTCGACGGAACGGGCGTAATGTTCTTCAACAGCGCGATCCCTGACGTTTCCCCGCCGCATGTCACGAAGTCGTTGCGCTTCGGCCTGCATCTCTTCGACCTTGCTGTCGCTCAAATTCAGTATTTCTTCGATGACGCTTTCCGGCTGCGTTGAAAGCTGCTGCGTCACCCATTCACCCATTCGCTCGAACCGAACAACATAATCCAGCTCGCTGCAAGCAGCACCCATGGCCATTAGTTCCGCCAGGAATTCCTTGCGGTCTTCGCTGAGAGGAGCTTCCTGCGCTTGCAAGGGTGTATTCGCCACTGCCAGCAAAGTTGCAGCCAGTCCAAACGCCTTCATCATGATATCCTCCCGCCTCAAATACATAAGCAACCATATGCTTTTGCAGCAAGTTCGACAACAAGCGGCAAATATTCGCGGGTCACGCCTTGCACCATGGATGAGTGCGGGGCACAGCCTGCCACCATGCATATCCGCACACCCGCCATACTTGTCGCTTCCCGCATGCATGGCGAAACGGCGGTTGTTGCGCGTTTCCTGACCGAGGAATACGGCCTGCTCGCCGCCTATGTTGCGGGCGGGCGGGGCAGGCAACTGCGACCGGTTATGATACCCGGTAATGTGGTGGACCTGCAGGTCTCTGCGCGGTCAGAGAGCCAGCTTCCCTTCGCCAAGGTCGAGCTGGTGACCAGCCGCGGCCCCTTCCTTACAGAACCGCTCCCCGCAGCCGCGATTGGCTGGGCCTGTGCGCTGACGGCAACTGCCTTGCCCGAACGGCACGCCTATCCCAGTCTGCATGCGGCCCTTTCCGCCCTCCTCGATGCCGTTTGTCATGCACCCTCCGCTCGTGGTTGGGTGGGGGCTCTGCTGGCTTACGAAACCTTGCTGCTGCGCGAGCTTGGCTATGGCGGGGCGGGCGCACGGCCCCAAGGCGAGCTGTTGGAGTTGATGGAAGAAATGGACGCGCTGGCGCCATCGTTGGAGCACTACCTGCTTGCCGACCGGCGCGGAGACGTTATGGCGGCGCGCACACGATTACGCGAATTGCTCGAACGGATTGTCTGATGAAGATCGCATGTCTCGCCGGTGACGGTATCGGCCCTGAAATCATGGCAGAGGCACTGAAGGTGCTCGAAGCGCTGGACCTGTCGATAGAGGTCGCGCATGCCGATGTCGGCGGCACCGCCTACAAGAAGCACGGCCACCCGCTACCGCCCGAAACGCTCGATCTGTGCAAGGCATCCGATGCGGTTCTGTTTGGCGCGGTGGGCGATCCCGATTGCGACAACCTCGAACGGCACCTGCGCCCCGAACAGGCAATCCTCGGCCTGCGCCAGGCATTGACGCTGTTCGCGAACCTTCGCCCTGCGACCATGTTCCCGGGCCTCGAAGATCTTTCCGCCCTGCGTCCCGAAGTCGCGCGCGCAATTGACCTGTTGATCGTGCGCGAGCTCAATGGCGACGTCTATTTCGGCGAGAAGGCCATTCGCACGCTCGATGACGGGCGGCGCCAGGGATACGATTTCATGTCCTATGCCGAGGACGAAGTGCGCCGCATCGCCCATGTCGCTTTCCGTGCGGCGCAGGGGCGGGACAAGCGCCTGTGCAGCGTGGATAAGGCCAATGTGCTCGAAACCAGCCAGCTGTGGCGCGACGTGGTGATCGAGACCTCTGCCGAATATCCCGATGTCGAGCTCAGTCACATGTATGTCGACAATGCCGCAATGCAGATGGTCCGCAATCCCGGCCAGTTCGACGTGGTGGTGACCGGCAATTTGTTCGGTGACATCCTCTCCGACCAGGCGAGCATGTGTGTCGGCTCGATCGGCTTGCTCGCCAGCGCCTCGCTGGGCGAGGACCAGACCGCCTATGGCACGCGCGGCCTTTATGAGCCGATCCACGGCTCCGCCCCCGATATTGCCGGGCTAGGCAAGGCCAACCCGATGGCGATGATCCTCAGCCTCGCCATGCTGCTGCGCCATTCGCTGGGTCTTGAAGCCGAAGCTGCTCGCGTGGAGGCCGCCGTGGCCAAGGCGCTGGAAGGCGGCGTAAAGGGCGCCGACTTA
>CAJXLD010000006.1 GCA_913055595.1 uncultured Altererythrobacter sp. | reverse complement strand
GACAAGATCCATGCCGAAGCGCGGATCAAGGAGGAACTCGACGCTGCGCGGATCGAGCTGGAACAGGCGCAGCGCCAGGGCGACCTCGCCAAGGCGGGTGAGCTGCAATATGGCAAGATTCCGACGCTCGAAAAGCAGCTGGCGGAGGCCGAAGGCCACACCGAAAACGCGCTGCTGAAGGAAGAGGTGACCGAAGACGATATCGCTTCCGTGGTCAGCAGGTGGACCGGCATTCCCGTCGACAAGATGATGGAAGGCGAGCGCGAGAAGCTCCTCAAGATGGAGGAGGTTCTTGGCAAGCGTGTGATCGGGCAGGAGGATGCGGTAAAGGCCGTGTCCAAGGCTGTTCGCCGCGCGCGCGCTGGCCTGCAGGACCCGAACCGTCCCTTGGGCAGCTTCCTCTTCCTCGGGCCAACGGGTGTGGGCAAGACCGAGCTGACCAAGGCGCTGGCCGCATTCCTGTTTGATGATGACAACGCCATGGTTCGCATCGACATGAGCGAGTTCATGGAGAAGCACTCGGTCGCCCGCCTGATCGGCGCGCCTCCTGGCTATGTTGGATATGACGAAGGCGGTGTTTTGACTGAAGCCGTGCGGCGCAGGCCGTACCAGGTCGTGCTCTTCGACGAGGTGGAGAAGGCGCATGGCGATGTCTTCAACGTGCTGCTGCAAGTGCTCGATGACGGACGCCTGACAGACGGGCAGGGCAGGGTGGTCGATTTCTCGAACACGCTGATCATCCTGACCTCGAACTTGGGCAGCCAGTTCCTCTCCAACCTCGGCGATGACCAGAAGGTGGCCGATGTGGAGGACCAGGTGATGGAAGTGGTGCGTGGGCATTTCCGCCCCGAATTCCTCAACCGCCTGGACGAAATCATCCTGTTCCACCGCCTGGCGGCAGAGCACATGGCGCCGATCGTCAAGATCCAGGTCGCGCGCGTGCAAAAGCTGCTGAAGGATCGCAAGATTACGCTCGATCTTACAGATGGCGCGCTCGAATGGCTGGGCCGTGTTGGCTACGACCCGGTCTACGGCGCAAGGCCGCTAAAACGGGCGGTGCAGAAATATCTGCAGGACCCGCTTGCCGAGAAGATCCTCGCGGGTGAAGTGCCCGACGGGTCGACTCTCAAGATTGACGAGGGCGATGGCGAACTGTCGATGACAGTCACCTAGTTGATGAGGGCCGGGAGCGAGTTTCCGGCCCATTTCATATCATTCGTAACCCAGGATTTTGCGCAGGCCGGGGGCGCTGAACTCGACGAGGGCTTTCTGTTCGTCTGTCAATTCGTCGGGAATACGGATTTCGTCCATAGTGTGCAGGTTTTCGCGCGCGGTTCCCGACTGCTTGCGGTCGGAGCCTATCCGCACGCGCTCCTGCCAGTCGTCGGGCACGGACACCAGCCCGGCGGCCTCGAATACCTGCATGAAATAGGCATCAGATTCCGCGCTACCGAGTGTCTTAACGGCCTGAACGAGGTCCTCGTAGCGCAGCGTCGTGCAGTCGCTGCCTGCCCATGCCACGGCGTTGTAGGTGAAAAGCTCGCGCATGCTCATGGCCTTGCCCTGGATGCCGAAGATCATGAGGTTGATAAGGGAATCGACAGTCAGTTCGCCATTTTTGACCAGCACCGAGTTGTCACCGAATTCGTCGGACAAGAAGAAGCGTGCGCGAGCCAAAACCCACGTATATGGGTCACGCACCAGCACAATCTTTCGTGCCGGTGCGGCTTCCACCGCGCTGGCATCGGAAAAGAGCAGGTGTCCCCAGCTGAGCATGCGGGCTTCGGCACGAAAAGCATGTTTGTATTTCTGGAGGTTGCCCCACTGGATGAACTGGTCCTTGAAGTGATCTTCCAGCGGGACAAACATCCGTATGATATTCTTGAGCAGGTGAGACCCTGATTTGGGAACGGAATTAAGGAAGAGCGGACGTGGCAGCCTTTCGTGGCTGAACTTCTTGTTCTCTTCGTCGAGCGTATCGGGCTGCAGGCGGACGCGGGTCATTCGTTTGTCCCAATAATGCTAAGGTTGGTTGATCGATAAACGAAGGGCGGCGGGTTTGTCACCCGCCGCCCCGCATGTTTCAGGACTGACCTGTTGGATCAGTACTGGATGTTCAGATTCACGAAGGCACGACGTCCCCGCAGATCATACTGCGAGTAGAGAACGCCCTTACCCTTGAAATCGACACCAGTACCGGAGACGTCGGTTACGCGCGGCGGCTTGGCATCGGTGATATTCGTCATGCCAACCGTGAGACGGAAGTTGTCATCAATCTCGCGGGTGACGGCAATGCTATGATAGAGCTTTGCGTCGATATCCAGCTTCGCACAGACCGGTGTGCTGTAGGTCGTGAAGTCCTGACACAAGGCTCCGGAACGCTCGACGAAGTATTCGGTATTGTCCGTACCTCCGATCACATCCAGTCCGTAGAAGATATTCCACGGGCCGGTGTCGAGAGAGAGGTTAAAGTCACCCACCCACTTCGGCTGGCCGGCAAGACCGTTGTTGTCTTCAAAGTTGCCTTCGAAGAGCGCAACTTCGTCCTTGGTCTGCCAGGTCATCAGTGACTGGAACGTCAGCGTCGTATCACCAGGGAAATCGTGGACGATGCGAGTCGTTACATCGATGCCGCTATTCTTCTGGCTGTTGATGTTGAGGAAGCTGTTGCGGATAACTGCAACATTCTCCGGCGTACCTGCGTTCCAGAACGGATCGCTCGGATCCAGGTCACGCACGCGGTCAAACTGGTCGCAAAGCGGTTCGTTCGGGAAGAATTCCGAATCATAACAACCGTAGACGATGCCGGTCGGGTTGAGCTGCGCAATCTCGCCATTCACCTCGATCTCGAAATAGTCAACAGCGATGCTGATGTCCGTGTTAGGCAGGAACGAGAAGTTCGGTGTCAGGACGCCCGAAACCGTCCAAGCGTCGGAAGTTTCCGGGTCAAGCACGCCGATACCGCCACCGGTCACAGTCTGTGGCTGCACGCCTGAACTGGTCAGGTTGAGCGGAATGCCGTCGGCCACGCAGTTGTCATACCGCTGCTGTGTGATGTCGCCATTGGCTAGGTTGGTCGTGAGGTTTGCACAGGGATCGCGCCAGCTACGAACCGAACCGACTTGGTCGGCCAGGAACTGTTCGAACAGCGCCGGTGCGCGATAGGACGTACCATAGGTGCTGCGGAGGCGCAGCCAGTCTGTAACTTCCCAGTCCAGGCCGAGCTTGTATGTCCAGTTGCCGTTGTCAGCATAGGAGAAGCTGTCCGATGCGCGCGTTGCTTTCACATTTGTAACACGAGCGGCACCAGTAAAGCTCAGCGACTGAATCATTGGCAGGTCTTCGAGCAGCGGAATGTTGATTTCGCCGAAGGCTTCCTTGGTCACCGACTTGCCAGCGGTGATGCCGGCAATGCCGAGGCTGAAAGCCAGATCATTTTGCCGAAGATATCCGGGAGTGTCGTTGATCTCATCCTCGCGGATCGTTGCACCCAACGCGAGGCCGACAGGTCCGCTCCAGGGAAGCTCAATCAAGTCACCCGTGACGATGGCTTCCAGATACTTCTGGGAGTAGTCGGTCCGGCCTTCATCCCAGCCGAACAGGAATGCAGCTTCCTCCGCTGTGTAGTCGCCATACATGATGCGCGGGCTGTACCAGTCGATGTCGACACAGGGCCGTTCGAGAGGCGTGCCCGGGCTGACAGTCTCACCCACGCAGGACGCGGTGCGGAAGGTGCCATAATCCAGTGCGTCATTCAACGGCGTCTGCTCGCGATAGGTGCCTTCAGACTTAGAGTACTGGCCATAGATGTCGTAGGACCAGTTGGAGGTGATATCACCTCGGAAGCCAGTGACGACGCGGTAATAATCGACCTCGATCGAGCTATCGACGAAGTCGCTGAAGCCTGTCGGGCTGGGTACGACCAGACCGCCCCATCCGACTGCCAGCGGATCGACCGGGTAGCCTTCGGCTGCGTCGACATCGGTGCCGGCCGGGTAAGTATAGGTGAACGTACAATCATCATCGCCACAGAATTCAAAATTGGAAACGCCGTCTTCAACGCCGAAGAAGCTTTCACCAAAACCGAACATGTAGACTTGGGCGGACGCATTCACATAGTTCTTGCGCTTATTGTACAGGCCTTCGACATAGACTTCGGCAAAGTCGGTAAGCTCGTAAGCCGCGTCGATATAGGCCGTATAAAGGTCTGTCTGCGGGATCACACTGTCGTAGTCACGACGCGGGTGGTAGTTATCCTGCAGAGATTCCGACAGTGGGTCGATGCCGGTAATGTACCAGCCTGGCGGTGCGTAGAAATGACCGGCCTGGGTCGCTGCCGGGATGGGGTCCAAATACTGGGCCAGCGAGCCATCATAGTCATACTGAATCAGGTAAACGTCGCCGTCACCGGGAGGATCGTCAGGCGATTGCGGCGGCAGGTTCGTGTCGACGCCGTAGTAATAGCTATAATCGTAAGTCCATACATGGCCCCACGTCGCGCCGTCCTCGCTTGTACAGGCGATGTCGCCGGTGCGCGGGTCGATCAGATCGGCGCGTGTTGTGAAGCTCTCATCGGTGAAGCCGTACAAGTTCGGGCAACCGATATAGTCGCGATCGCCACGGTTCAGTTCATTGCGGCGCTGGTAGCTTCCCGAAATCATCACGTGGCCGCGATCGAACGTCTTGCCCCATGTTGCCGAGGCCGACCATTGTTCGCCGCCGCTATGGAAAGGTACCGAACCGAAGAAATCGAATTCAATACCATCGGTGTCGCGCTTGGTGATCAGATTGACCACACCTGCGACAGCGTCCGACCCGTAAATGGAGGAAGCGCCGTCCTTCAGCAGGTCAACCTGTGCCACGATGGATTGCGGAAGCACGTTGAGGTCGAAGGAGGAAACGCCGCCACGCGTACCAGCGGGGCCGGCGCGACGGCCGTTGAGCAGAACCAGCGTACGTTCAGCGCCAAGACCGC
The DNA here is from genome assembly GCA_913055595.1 of uncultured Altererythrobacter sp. GTDB lineage: Bacteria > Pseudomonadota > Alphaproteobacteria > Sphingomonadales > Sphingomonadaceae > Alteraurantiacibacter. Next base: position 27,412 of record CAJXLD010000006.1, on the reverse strand, counting down.
GTAATGAGATAGTCTGTGATCCTGTGCCACCATTGGTCACGAAATTGGCGGAAATCGCATCGGTGATCTGGCTGGAGCCAGAAGCGATCGGTGAGCCCTGGATCATGTCAGCCGTGCTATTAAGGCCCTGGCGTGCTGCGGTGGTCGGATCGATAACTGTCAGAGGGGCTGGCGCAGTGAACTCGTCACGCCGAATGCGTGAGCCCGTTACGAAAATCGTATCGCCGGAGCTGCCATCGGCAGAAACGGGCGTTGTTTCCTCGTCATCGGCATCGGTGATCATGACGTCTTCAGCGTCTTGGGCCAGCACAGGGTTTGCTGCCAGCGCCACGGAAAGTGCGATAGGTGCGCTTGCACCTTTTAGAGCTGATCGAAGTTTCACAGGTTTTATCCCCACTGTTTACCGAGCTGATCGGCTTGGAAATGAATACCCGACTGGTCGCCTAGTCCCTGTGGCGCACAGTCAGGCTAGCTTTGTGCCATTGGCAGGAGTGCTTGATGACGAAACTAGTTTCAATTCTTATTATCCATCCTATCCGGATTCGCTTGCGCTATGTTGCACATTGACCACAGGTTGATTGCGTAGTCTGTGTGGCCAATTTGCGAAGGATGCTGGCTGCTGCAACTGTGTGTCGAATGTCCCTTGGAACCAATCAGATATGACAAATTCGGCAGATCCACTCGCCCAAGCATATGCAGCACTTGCTGAGGGACGCGGCAATGAAGCATGCCGTTTTGCGCAGGTCGCGTTGCAACGCGACCCTACGGAGCCAGACGCTCTGCTGATCCTTGCGACCGAAGCGATTGGGCGTGGCGATCTTGATCTGACCAAGCGGCTTTGCGCGTCGGCGCGTTCCGCCTCGCAGAATGAAACCGGCTGGCTCCTGGCAATCGAAGGTCGCGTTGCACTGGCATTAAAACAAATCGATACAGCCCGGACCAAAGCGCGTGCAGCAGCAGTTGCGGGTGCGCCGGATGCGCATGTCGCCAATGAAATAGGGGTGCTGCTTGCGCGCGTCGGCTTGCACAAGCCGGCACTTGTTTTCCAGAAGTATGCCGCAGAAGAGCAGCCGGAGCGCGCCGACTACCAGTACAATCTGGCAACGGCACTACAAACGACAGGAGACCTGACCGGCGCCAAAAAGGCTTTTGTTCGTGCGACCCGGATTGACCCGTCCTTGTCAGATGCCTGGCTTGGCCTTGCACGTCTCGAAACCGATCCGGAAGATGCCTGGATTTCGCAACTCGAAATGGCCTTCGAAGATGCCAACGATGGTGAAGACAAGCTTGTCCTTGGCCATGCTTTGTCACGCATGCTGGAAGAACAATGCAGGTGGGATCGTGCACTTGAGTGGCTTGACCGCGCAAAACTCTCGAGCCCGAATGTGGGCAAATTTGACCGCCGCGCTGTCGCCTTGGTCTTTTCAGCAGCAATCAAGTCCGCCGAAGCCAAGATAGCTACTGAGGTTGCTGATGCCGGACGCGTACTCTTTGTATCGGGTCTACCACGTAGTGGCACAACCTTGGTGCAACGTATCCTCGATTCCCACCCAAGAACCCAATCGCGCGGCGAAACGCCAGAATGGATTCTCGCTTTGGGCAGGCGGTTCGGCAAGGACGGGATCGATGCCTTGGACGCGGAGTTGATCGGTGACGGTTCGACGACGGACGACCTTCTATCGGTCGGTGATGACTATCTGACTCGAATTGGCGTGAATCCGGCGGACACGGGCAAGCTTGTCATCGACAAGACCCCCTTCAACATCTTCTACGCACCGGCTATCCTGCGCGCCTTGCCCGGTGCGCAGATCCTGTGCCTCAAGCGTTCGCCCTTCGACGTCGCTTTCGGCATCTACAGGCAGCTATTCGGGCCGGATTTTGCGGACTACCATTTCTCGCTCGACTTCGCAGAGACTGTACACTTCGTAGCTCGCTTCGAGGAGATGGTCCGGCGCTTTGAGGAGGAACTTCCTCATACCCGCTTCACGACTGTCGAATATGAGAAGGTTGTAGACGACCTTGAGGGGCAGGCCAGACAAATGTTGGAGTTCGCCCGTCTCGACTGGGATCCTGGCTGCGTGGAGTTTCACAAGAATCCGCGCCCCACCGCGACGGCAAGTGCTGCCCAGGTTCGTGAGCCAATCTATTCCAGTGCGGTCGAGCGATGGAGAAGATATCGGCTGGGTTCACAGCGCGCGATCGCCGAGTTCGCGAAATATGGCATCACGCCACCACTGGCTGATGGGCAATAGCCCGGTCCACCTCCATGCTCGTGTCGAGACTGAAGTGTAGCAAATTCGTCACATTGGTAACGAAAGTTTCCATGGAAACCTACGCATGGTTTCAATTGAAAGGATGGCGTGACAAGCACTGCGGCTGAGTGGGCCTTTGGACGGTCCACCTACATACGTTCGTAAACAAATTGGGACTTGATGTATGCGACGGACTAACGTGAGCAAGCGGGCCGTATTCTCGGCTCTTACAGTGGGGCTTCTGTGTGGAACTGCCGTGCCAGCCTATGCACAGGATACTTCGGGAGACGATGCCGATGATGAGGCACCGGTTGTCCTCGACACGGCTGAGCCGGTAGTCAATCAGGGTGACAGCACCATTGTTGTTGTCGGTTCGCGCATCCGCCGCGATACCTTTACGACCTCTTCTCCGATTGATGTCATCACTCGCGAAGACATCGTCTTCTCAGGTGCTTCGGCCACCTCCGAAGTGCTGCAAAGCACCGCGGTTACTTCCGGCACGGCCCAGATCAACGATACCTTCCTGGGCTACGTCTCGGAGGGTGGCCCGGGTGCCAACACCCTTGGTCTGCGCGGCCTCGGTGCTGGTCGTACCCTTGTCCTGCTCAATGGCCGCCGCCTGGCGCCGGCAGGTGCCGGTCCGGAGCTGATTGCAGCGGACCTGAACGTCCTTCCTGCAGCTATTGTCCAGCGTACGGAAATCCTGCGCGAGGGCGCTTCATCGATTTATGGTTCCGATGCTGTGGCCGGCGTGGTCAACGTCGTTACCGACACTGAATATGATGGTGTCACGCTCGATTTCTACACCAACCAGCCTTTGAAGGATGGTGGTGCGCGCACTTATCGTGCGGCCGTGATCGCCGGTGAGACCTTCGACAAGGGCTATATTACCGGTTCGTTCGAATTCCGTCGTCGTACGGGGCTTCGCTACAACGAGCGAGGCGAAGATTACACATGTCCGCGCGACCTTTTTGTTGACCCGGCAACGGGCAACGAAGTGGGCCAGCTGATTCCGGGTACTAATCAGGTTCGCTGCCACCCGTTCCAGTATGGATCGCTGGGTACGGCCCAGAACTATATGCTGGGCTTCAGTTTCGAGTCAGGCGCGGTTGATCGCTTCACCTATTTGGATGGTGACATCAACACGATCTACAACGTCAACGATTATGACGTCCGCCCGACTTCCAGCCCGGTTGAGGACATGGAACATCTGATTTCGCCGCTGGATACCTACACCGGTTTCCTCAGCGGCGCTTATGAGATCACTCCTTCTGTCGAAATCTATGGCGAAGCATTGTTCACCCGCCGCGAATCGCGCCAGGAGCGGTCCAGCCAGATCTCGATCGACCCCAACCAGCTGGGTGACGAAGAGTGGGGTGGCGATTTTGTCGGCACGCCGCTGGAGGCCTATGGCTATAGCGTATCTCCATTCTTCCCTGACGTCGTTGCCGGTGATCCGAATGTCTTGTTCGATGGCTACAATCTGCTCAGGGTGTTCATCGTGCCGCCGCTGCTGACGTTCGAGCAGAACGTTAATTTCTTCCGTGCGAACGGTGGTCTGCGCGGTGACGTGGGCGTAGGCGATCTGCGCTTCGACGTGAACGTTCAGCATTCACGTACCGACTCCACCTATTTCGTCGAAGGGATCGACTCGCGTAAGTTTGCCGCAGCGCTGGACCCGGTGATTGCACCGGCCGGAACTCCGGAAGAATTCGTCACCATGGCCCTTCCCGGCCAGGCTGGTGCAGGCAATAGCTATACCTGTGCTGAAAACGTCGACACCGGCGGCAACTTCATTTCTGGATCGACCTGTGTTCCTGCGAACATCTTCGCCCCGTCTTTCCTGGCTGGCGACATTCCGGAAAATGTCCTCGGTTATCTCTATGATAATTTCGAGAACTCGACCGACTTTCACCAGACGACCATCCAGGCGGTTGTGGACGGAACCTTGCTTGATCTCCCGGCTGGTCCTCTTGGATTTGCCTTGGGCTTTGAGCATCGTGAAGACTATATCAACGACGTTCCGTCGGAAGCCTCTCAGACGAGCAATTTGTACAACTTCAGTTCTTCGGGCATCACCACCGGTAAGGACAAGGTCAATGAGATCTTCGGCGAAGTCGCCATACCGGTGCTCCGGGACCAGCCGTTCTTCTATGACCTGAGCCTCAGCGCTTCGGGTCGCTGGACTGACTACAAGTCATACGGTTCCGACTTTACCTATCAGTTTGGTGGCGAATGGGCACCGGTTCCGGAATTCCGCGTCCGCGGTAGCTATGGCACGTCTTTCCGCGCCCCGAATCTGTTCGAACAGTTCGTTGCGGGACAGACCGGTTTCTTCGGCGCTGGCTCGGATCCGTGCGACGATTTCGCCAACGTGTGGGATCCGGGTGATCCCGTCTATGACAACTGCCTTGCCGCAGTGGGCGCGTACCTCAACAATGACCTTGATAACGATGGCACTTTTGACAACTTCATCGCTACAAGTGGTCCGCAGGTAATCACCGAGGGTGGTGCCGGTCTTCTCGAAGCCGAGACTTCAACCTCTTGGGGTGTGGGCGGCGTTTTGGACCTGTCTCTTGGCGAAGCGACTGATTTTGCCCTTGCGGTGGATTATTTCAGTGTGAAGGTGAAGGACCAGGTCAGCCAGCTGGGGTCGGACATCCTCGATTTCTGTTACGAAGATCCGACGTTTGACAATCGTTACTGCGACCTCATCGCTCCGCGTGAGACCGCGCAGGGTAACTTGGATTTCTTCCGGAACCCCTACATCAACGTCGCACAGCAGAGTGCAAAGGGTATCGACTTCACTTCGCGCTTTGCGACGGACCTGTTTGGCGGCGGTTTCTCTGCTACATTGCGTAGCACGCGCATGTTGAAGCAGATCACCCAGGATTTCCCGGATGACGAGCCTTTCAACGCCAATGGCCTGCTCGGCTATAACGGCACGACAGGCGGTCCGAAGTGGTCCGGCCAGCTCGACATGCGCTTCACGACTGCGGATGATCGTTGGACCTTCCGCTGGGGTATCGATTACATCGGTAAGATGGACACCGAAAGCGAACTTTCGAATGCCAACCCGACTGTTCGTGGGATCGACGTTGATGTTGACCTCATCGCCGAGCGTTATTGGGAGCACGGCTTCTCGATCCAGTATCGTATGCCCGATGTCGCCCAGTTCACGCTCGGTGTGAACAATGTGTTCGATACCAAGCCGTCGATAATCGGTACCTACACCGCTGCGGGTAACAACTTCCCGCGGGTCGGCAACTACTTCAACTACAGCGGCTACGATTTCATAGGTCGTTCGCTGTTTGTGAATGTGACCACCGACTTCTGATCGTCCAACCGATTGGATAAATATTCGGGCGGGGCTTCGGCCCCGCCCGTTTTCTTTTGCGCGATTGTGGCAGTTGAACCCTCCAGCATTCCTGTTAGGTCATTTTCGCATATCGTAGCGAACTTGAGGCAAGGCAGGATGAACATAGACAATTCCATCAGTGCAGTCGTAACGGGCGGAGCATCGGGCCTGGGAGAGGCGAGCGCACGGGCCCTCGTGGCCAAGGGGGCAAAGGTTGCGCTGTTCGATCTCAACGAGGAGCGCGGCCAGAAAGTGGCTGCCGATATCGGCGGAACATTCTGCAAGGTCGATGTATCTGATGAAGCGTCGGTAGACGCCGGCTTTGAAGTGGCACGCGAAGCGCATGGACAGGAGCGTGTGCTGGTTTGCTGCGCCGGGATCGGCACGATCGGCAAGACCATTCGCCGCGACAAGGAAAGCGGCGAAATCAGCCATCTGCCGGTGGACCTGTTCACCAAGACGCTGAAGGTCAATCTGGTCGGCACCTTTCAGTGCGTTGCCAAATCCGCGGCCGGAATGATGACGCTGGAAGGCCTCGAAGATGGTGAGCGCGGAGCGATGGTCTGCACCGCCAGCGTTGCGGCGGTGGATGGCCAGATTGGACAAGTCGCCTATTCGGCCTCCAAGGGTGGCGTAGTCGGCATGACGCTTCCGATCGCGCGTGATTTCATGAGCGAAGGCATCCGCATCAACACCATCCTGCCCGGCATCTTCAACACACCACTGCTCGCCGGCCTGCCGCAGAATGTGCAGGATGTACTGGCGGCGTCCGTGCCTTTCCCCAAACGATTGGGTAAGCCGGAAGAATATGCCAATCTGGTGATGACCATGGTCGAGAACGGTTATTTCAACGGCGAAACCGTGCGGCTGGATGGTGCCATCCGCATGCCACCGCGCTGACCGCTGGCGGAGAAGAGGCATGTCAGATTGGCACATTGGTGTAATAGGCGGCTCCGGCCTTTACGAGCCGGGTGCGCTGGAAGAAGCTCAGGAAATTCCTGTTGCCAGTGCCTTTGGCGAGCCGAGCGGTCCGGTTACCACCGGCAAGATTGGCAAGATCCGCTTCACTTTCATCGCCCGCCACGGTGCGGGCCATGTGCTGGCTCCCAGCCAGGTAAACTACCGTGCCAATATTGACGTGCTCAAGCGCTGCGGTGTGACCGATGTGCTGGCCGTATCAGCTGTGGGATCGCTGCAGGAAAAGCTGGCTCCGGGCGAGTTTGTCGCCGTCGATCAGTTGATTGACCGCACAGTAGGCAGGGAGCGCAGTTTCTTTGCAGGGGGCGTGGTTGCCCATGTCCCCCTGGCAGATCCGATTTGCCCGCGGCTTTCCGATCTTGTCGTGAAATCCGTAAAGAAGGCTGGCGCCAAGGTTCATGCAGCCGGCACCTATGTTGCGATTGAAGGACCGCAATTCTCCACGCGTGCTGAAAGCCACCTGTTTCGGCAGTGGGGAGCCGATGTGATCGGCATGACCGCTATGCCTGAAGCGCGGCTCGCCCGTGAGGCGGAACTGCCATATGCCCTGCTTGGCATGGTGACGGATTACGATTGCTGGCGTGATGACAAGGCCGATGTCGACGTTTCCGATATCCTCTCGGTGATGAGCGCAAATGCGGATATGGCGCGCGAAAGTCTGCGACAACTGGCCGCAGTGCTTCCGGCAAAGCGTAAAGCCAGCCCGATCGATACGGTCCTCGACACATCGATCATCACTGCGTCTGACCATTGGGACATGGGAGCGGTTGCGCGGCTTGACGCTGTGGCGGGACGTGTGTTGGGCCGGGACAGCTAGCGCGATCTGCTTGCAAATTTATACGTAGTCGAACAAGGTAGTTGCCTATGCAACCTACAACACCACTCGCCAAGTTCCTTCCTTATGTTCTGTCCATCACCTCGAATGCGGTGAGCGGAAGAATTGCCCAGGAATATCGTACTCGCTTCGGCCTCAGCGTGCCTGAATGGCGCGTTATGGCTGTGCTTGGAGATGCTGGGTCGCTGACGCAAAGAGACCTGACGCAGCGCACGCTGATGGACAAGGTCGCGGTCAATCGTGCCTGTAAGGTATTGGAAGAACGCGGTCTTGCTGCGCGTACTCCCAATGAACAGGACGGCCGTTCGCATCATCTCGAACTCACCTCTGATGGCAAAGCCATGCATGGTGAGATTATGCCGCTTGCCGTGGAGATGGAAAAGCGTGTGTTCGAGGGATTGAGCCCAAGCGAGGTGGAGCAGTTCCGTGAACTGCTCGATCGCGTTCGTGCGCAAGTCGGCGATATCGACAGTGATTCGATTGATAGCGGGAATTTCGGCGTCCAGTAGCCCTCAAGATCAAACATTTGGCTGAATGAAATTGGGGCTCCGCACGGTGTCATACCGGCGGAGCCCCTTTCTGTTTGCGGAAGCTGATTTCCTTGTTCGTCCGGACTAGCGGTTGATGAAGGAGTCCGAGATAGAACAGGCTGCCGGTCCAAGGATGACAACGAACAGCACTGGCAGGATGAACAAGATCAGCGGAACAGTCATGATCGCCGGCAGGCGAGCAGCCTTCTCCTCTGCGCGCATCATGCGCTCGTTACGGAATTCCGCTGAGAGCACCCGCAGGGCGGAGGCGAGCGGTGTACCATAACGTTCGGTCTGGATCATTGTCGTCACCACGCCGCGCACGGCATCCAGATCCACACGATAGGCGAGGTTTTCGAACGCCTGCCTGCGCTCCGTCAGGAAGGACAGCTCGATCGCCGTCAGCGCGAACTCATCGCCCAGCTCCGGATAGGCACGGCCCAGTTCCTTTGCCACACGATTGAACGCTGTGTCGACAGTGAGGCCGGCTTCGGCGCAGATCACCAGCAGGTCAAGCGCATCCGGCAGGCCTTTCTGGATTGCGGCTGTACGCTTGTTGGAGATGTTCTTGAGATAGATTTCAGGTCCCTTGTATCCAAGAACAACCAAGCCCGCGAAACCCATGAAGCGCTTGAAACTGCTCCATTCGGGAAAGATGTCAGTCCAGTAGAAGACAACCACACCAACGAGGCCAAGGACCACCGGCAGCACCATACGTGCAAATAGCACGATGACTGCCCATTCCTTGTTGCGGAACCCGGCCTGGGCCAGCTTTTGCTGGATCAGTTTCACCTGGCTTTCCTGCAGGACCTTCATGCCCTGCATGGCTTCCTTCACCTTGTCGGTCGTATCGCTACGGCCAACCAGACTCTTGCGTTTCTTGGCACTGGCGGTGAGCATGCCCGATTTCAGCTCGGCGCGTCGATCATTGAGCGATTTGACGCGTTTGGCCATCGGATCCTTGATCGTGACGGCTGTATAGATCGCAAACAGCACAGCCGCGGCGGCAAGGCCGGCAAGCAAGGTGCCGACGAGGATAACGTCAACGCCGAGAAGTGTAGGTCCTGAAGCGGGAGTGATCATTGTCTCTTACTTTCCTCGCTCAGACTTCGAAACTGACCATCTTGGCCATGATAAAGGCACCGATACCCATCCAGGTCAGGCCACCCAGGCCCGCCACGATGAGACGGTCGTCTTCGAAGAATCCGCCAATATAGTTGGGGTTCACCATGTAGATCATTGTGAACACGATGAAGGGCAGGGCACCCACGATATAGGCCGATGCCTTCGATTCGGAACTCATGGCCTTGATCTTGAGCTTCATCTGCGCGCGCTTGCGCAGCACGTCTGCCAGATTGGACAGCGTCTCCGCCAGATTACCGCCCGTCTCGCGCTGGATAGCCAGCGTGATGACGAAGAACTGGAATTCAGGAGTGCCCAGCTTGTTGGCAGCTTCCTGCAATGCCTCTTCCATCGTGCGGCCGATCTTGATGCGTTCTACTACGGCGCGGAACTCTGCACCCACCGGGCCTGGAACTTCTTCTGCCACCACGGAAAGAGTTTCGGTTACAGGCAGGCCTGAGCGAAGACCACGCACGAGCAACTCGATACCGTCAGGGAATTTGACGTTGAACGCGTTGGTCCGGCGCTTGATGAGGAAACCAACCGCCATATGCGGCAGGCCGAAGCCGAGCAGCATGCCAACACCAAGCGACAGAGGGATGGCCCCCGTCTGCAGAAACAGCAGAACCGCGATGGTCAGGGAGATGCCCAGCGAAACATAGAGGTATTGAGATACCGTCCAGTTCTTGCCGGTTCTCTCGAGCCGCATTGCCAGGGCCTCGATGCGGGAATCCGATCCCGCGACCTTATGGCGCTTCGGCTTGCGTGCAGCGATTGCCTTCTTGAGCTGCGACTCAACCTTGTCGGTCGTGTTTTCCGAGTGGCGATAACGCACAGCCTGCAAGCGGCGCTGGCTTTCCTTGCCTGTAGATGGGGAGGTGACGAGCACGTAACCCAGGATCATCAATCCCATCATGCCACCTACTATCAGCAGAAGCTGGATAATGCTCATGTCTCGCCCTTGCTATTCAAGAATTTACAAACCATGTGGCTGGCCGGACCTGCTGGCCCGGCCAAACCAGAATTACTCGACGGGTTCGTCCGCCTTGGCTTCACCAGCCTTGTCCTTCTTCGACATGAGCGACTTGAGGTCGAACTTGCCGAGAAGCGAGCTGCTCTTGCCAGCTTCTTCGAGGCTTTCACCATCGTCATCGGCCACACCCACGATCGCCTTGGCGATTTCGCGGATCGCTGATGCCGATTTGGCATTGCGATTGGCTTCGACATAGGACTTGCCCAGCTTGGCGGCGTTGGCGGAAGCTTTCTGGTCGAACGGGATCGAATAATTGATCTTGCGTTCGATCGAAGCTTCGAAGTCTGCCTTGCTAATCTCGCTCGCGCCGGACTGCACCTTGTTGCAAACGACCATCGGCTGGACGTTGGGTGCATGGGTCTTGAGCCAGGAGAGAATGCGGATCGTATCGCGAGCCGAAGCTAGCGTCATTTCCGTTACCAGCGTCACGACATTCACATCGGCAAGCAGGTGCGGGAAATTGATCAGCATGTTACGCGGCAGATCGATCACCGTCATGTCGAAAGCCTGACGGAACTCTTCTTCCAGCTGTTGGAAGGCCGTGCCGTCTGTCATCACCGGGGCGCTGATCGGCGCTTCGGCGGACATGATGGCGAGCCGGTCATTGGCGCGGATCATGGCACGCTCGATGAACAGGCCATCGATGCGGCTGGGATTGTCGATCGCGTCGGTAAGGCCGCGGCCGGGCTCAAGATCCAGAGCCAGGGCACCCGTGCCGAAATGCACGTCCAGGTCTAGCAGGGCCGTGGAGCGTTCGTGCTCGACGGAAAACAGCCAAGCCAGCGAAGTTGCGATCGTGGATGCGCCCACGCCGCCCCGTGTGCCAACAATGGCAGTGGAGACATGCGGGCGTTCTTCCTCACCATCGCCACCACGCGGTGAACTGAACACGGCCTGTGCCTGGGTAAGGCAATCACGCAACTGCCCGGCCGAAAGCGGCTTGAGCAGATAATCATGAATGCCGCTGGCGAGCAGGTCGCGGTAGAGGCGAACGTCATTGACCTGGCCGCAGGCGATCACGACCGTGCCTGGTTCGCAAACCTCGGCAAGACCATTGATGTCATTGAGCGGGTCACCGCTCTCGGACAGGTCGACCATCAGGATGGCCGGGCTGGCCGCGATTGACAGCGACTGGATCGCGTTGCGAAGGCCGCCCTTGTTACACTTTTCAGGCTGCCAACCCATCTCGACTACCACCGGACGCAAGACGTCCAGCGCGCTTTCGTCGCAGATATAGGCGGCGAAAGGGTCGCGATTGCCCATTGGCCCTGGTTTCCACGAGGTGCTCATTTATCAGTTCCCTTCGCTCGAGATTTCAGGCAGGCCTTCCGCGCCGGTAGGCTGGGCCTCACGATAGGTTGCGATGGCCTTTGTCGAACTCATGACGATCGTGTCGCCGGTTCCCTCGGCACCTTCCAAGAGGTGTTCGGGATTGGCGACCATTGCCGCCAGGTTCGAATTGACCGCACAACCGAAATTGGGTGAGGTGTTGTTACCCAGGTTGCCCATTGCCTGGTCCGACCAGTTTGGGCAGTTCGGCACGCTGGCCATGGAGCGGGTCACCACCACGCGGACATTGCCGGGGTCGACAAAGCCCACAGTCACCGGTGCGCCCTGTTCGACCAGCAGTCCGAAGCGGCTGGCTACAGCTGCCACATCCTCGCGCACGGCGGCGCTGGAAAGCGGATCGTCGATCGAGATGCGATCGCCGTAACCGACATCAAGCGTTTCGAACCAGTCTGCCAGGCGGGCCTGTTCCGGAACGGTAAGGCCGCTGCCACCTGCCATCAGGTCAAGCGTGAAATTGTTGCGTTCAACCACCGGCTGGTTTTCGCTGTAAAGCGACGAATTGACATTCTTCACCGGGCTGCAGGCGCCCAGGCCAGTTGCCAGCGAGAGGGCGATGGCCGTTACGGCTGCGCGTTTCATCTTAAGAGTCATTGCGTTCACCTCTCTCAGTTCAGGCTAAAGCCGGGCGTTGCTGCCTCGGCGGTTTGTTCGTTGGATCCGGTTTCACCCGTTGCCAGCGCCTCGCCCGACTGGGCTTCGAGGCTGACTTCCGGATTGACCTGGGCCTGTTCTGCCGCCTGCGGCATCGGGCGGACAGCGCCGCTGACACCATTATGCTCGCGGTTGAGCAGGAGCTGCTGGAATGCCGAAGGCGCGTTGAAGCCATCGGTCGGCAAGTGGATATCGCTATCGTTCACCGGTTCGACCAAATACGGCGTCACGACGATCACCAGTTCGGTTTCTCCGCGACGGAAATCGCTCGACCTGAAGAGAGTGCCGAGGATCGGAATCTCGCCAAGGCCGGGCGCCCGCTCGATCGTGTTCTGGGCATTGTTGCTCAGAAGACCGGCGATCATGAAGCTCTGGCCAGAGCCCAGTTCCACCGTGGTTTCTGCACGGCGGATGGTCAGGCCGGGAACGTTGAAGCCATTCAGCGTCACAGCGCCCTGGCTGGTCAGCTCCGATACTTCCGGACGCACGCGGATCGAGATCCGGCCGTTCGAAAGCACGGTGGGCGTATAGGCAAGGCTGACACCGTAATTCTTGTATTCGATGCTTACCGTGCCAAGGCCCTGGCTCTTCGGGATCGGGAACTCACCGCCCGCGAGGAACTCTGCCGTTTCGCCCGAAAGCGCAGACAGGTTCGGTTGGGCCAGTGTCGTTACCAGGCCTTCGCGCTCGGCAAGGTCCAGCGCACCGCCGATGTCGAGGCCGAGAAGACGGCCGAAACCGCCAAGAGTGGTGCCACCTTCGATCTGATCGATGATACTGCCCGGACCTTCCAGGTTTTGGCCGACTGCCAAGGAGCCCGCCGGAATACGTTCGCCGGTAACCGGGTCGTAGAAGGACGGAGTAACCTGGGAGAAGGCTCCACGGCCCTGGCCGACGCCGAACTTGAAGCCGCTCGAATCGTCCACGGTGGTGATATTGCGTCCGATTGCGCGAACCAGCGAACGGCTGACTTCGGCGAAACGCACGCGCAGGTTGACCTGCAGCGGCGTTGCCATGCGCATGCGGGAGATGACATTGGTTGCATCGCCCACGAAAGCGGAAACAAGCCGTTCTGCCTCGGCCGCATCTTCAGGGGCAGCCACGGTGCCGGTAAGCAGCACAGTGTTGGTTCCCATGGTGGCGACATTGACCTGCGCGGTAGGCATGGCCAGTGCCAGCATCTGGTCGATGCTGTCGATGTTGGAGCCAACGCGGATATTGGCGGACCAGATGATATCGCCGGCAGCATTGCTGGCGTAGATCGTGGTCTCACCGCCGGACAGGCCGAAGATGAACAGCTGACGCTGCGACTTCACCTGCACATCGGCAATCTGTTCATTGGCAACAAAGATGTCGGCCATGGTGCCGGGAACCGTCACCAGTTCGCCGCGTCCGATCGACAGGACGATGTCCTGCGCCGGGCTGGCAACCGTCTGGGCCTGGGCTGTGCCTGCAGGCACGGCAGCCAGCGGTGCTACCGCACAAGCGGCGGTCAGCACAGTCTTGATAAGGCGGCTTTTCATCATCTTGCCCCTAGCTAAATATCCGTTGGGATTGGCGAAATTGCTGTTCAAACTTGCGCTGTTCATGTCGATCACCGCAGGGTCGAAATGCCGACACCCATCATGGGTGAGGCTTGGTCTATGGCTTTTTGCTGACCGTGCAGGATGGCACCGGAGCTACCGACCGGGGTCACAGTGGTTGCATTACCGCGGGTCACACGGACCGACGGGCCTGCGGGCCTGGACTGGTTGGTTACGCCCTGAGACATCGGTGCGCTTGCGGTGCTTGTAGACCTCGACTGCGTACGACGCTGGAAGCGGGATACATCGGCACCGGTCACGTAGGTGGTGGCACCATCACGCGGACGGGCAACAGCCTGGCGAAGAATGCGTTCTTCTTCCTCGGCGGTCGCATCTTCGGGAACATCGATCTCGCCAGCCGCGATCGAACGTTCGAGTTCCGCCTGATTGTCGGCGATCGAACGCAGTGCCAGAGAGAGCGAGCCCATGGTTTCGGCAACGGCAATCTTTTCGGCGATACGCGGCGTCACTTCCAGCGTTACCGTACGGAAGGCGCTAACCACTGTCCGGCCGTCTTCGGTCGTGGTGGTTTCGGTCGACTGGTCGGTGGCAAGAACACGCAGATTCTGCAGAATGGTTTCTGTAGTCTGCAGCGCTTGCTCCTCGCCAGTAATGCTTTGCGTGAGCATCAGGTCGACCCTGTCACCTGGGAAGACGAAGCCTGCCACACCCGTTTTGGCAGAGACCGAAACGGTTACCGCACGCATTCCCGGGCCAAGCGCTGCAGCAAGGAAGCCGCGATCGCCGGGCGAAACGAGCGAGCCCTGGGTCACCGGTTCGCCAGCCGTAATGGCGTGGCGCACGACTGTGCCGAGCAGGCCATCCATATTGGATTCACCGTCAATGAAATAGGCATCCTGCACCAGTTCCTGCGGCCACAGCTGGTAGCTGATGGCATCGGCGGTAATAATGGTGCCGACCGGAAGGCCACGCTTGGCCACCAGGACCTTGGGTCCCTCCGGCTCAACGGGGGCCGCTTCGGCCTGCGGAGCAGCCGCTCCAGCAAACATGCTCCGGGCAGCAAAGGCAGTGCCGACCGCAATGATCAGCGCCCCTACCAGCAAAATGAGCTTCTTTTTGTCCATGGTGCTTCAAGCCCCCTTAGTGGTCCAAGCGGTTAAGGTTTCCACCGCATACGTTGGAATTGGTTAAAATGAGGTTCACCCCGCAACTCCTTCGAGAGCGGAGGCAGGAATGTAGAAGGATGCGATTACCCATAGGCCTGCCGAAGAGATCGCCACGCCATAGGGGATGGCCAACTTGTGCTTCTGCCGGCGCATCGCGTGCCAGCCTGCCATCACTACCGTCAGGACACCGCCAAGCAGCGCCATCATGACCAGCAGCTTCAGGAAATGTTCCGGAGCAATCCACAAGGCCAAGGCTGTCAGCAACTTTACGTCGCCGCCGCCCATTGCGCGGATGGCAAAGAGAACGGAAAGGACGAGGAAGGTCGCGACGGCCAGACCCAACTGGATCGCGATTTCCGGCCACAGGGTTAGTCCGGTAGCCCACCAGAACACCGGCGCGCCCAGGGCAATAGCCGCATTCAGCCAATTGGCGATCTTGCGGCTCTTCATATCGGTAAACGCTGCAATAAGTAGCGCGATTGCCAATGCGGCAAGCAAACCGTACTTGATTGGATCGTCTAGCATCGAAAGCCCCTGAGGTTCCCCTTGAGCTTCAGTTGCTAGCGTGCATGACTTACCAAAAAGTAACCAAGCGCAGGAGGTTGATATTAGGCACGAGGGAAATGGTAGTGCCCGAACCTTCGATCGCAGGGCTATTCCTACAGGTGCGATGGAGAGCGTCTGGCGGGCCGACGACGGGCACGAGATACGCCGTATCGACTGGCCGGGGCCCGATTGTGGAGGCACTACGCGCGGTTCCATCCTCTTCATGCCGGGACGCGGCGATGCCTATGAGAAATATCTCGAAACGCTTGAGCACTGGCGGCAGAAGGGATGGTGCGTGACGGCTGCCGACTGGCGCGGACAGGCTGGATCGGGCCGTCTTGGGAAAGATGAAGTCACCGGACATATCGACGACTTCTCTATATGGATCGCCGACCTTGCCGACTTTTGGGGGGAGTGGGCAAACGGCCGCAACGGGCCCCTGGTGCTGGCGGGTCATTCCATGGGCGGACACCTGGTGTTGCGCGCAGTTGCTGAAAAGGCCCTCGTCCCCGCACCAGACGGTCTGATCCTGTCGGCTCCCCTGCTCGGCGTGCATCCGCATTATGTTCCCATGGCCGTGCAAGTGCTTGTCGCTGCGGTGATGGCTTCGCTGGGTGATCCGCGCCGTCCTGCATGGAAATGGAGCGAGAAACCCGGGGAACTGCCCCTTAACCGCCAGCGCCTGCTGACCCACGATGACGAGCGTTATGCGGACGAGGTCTGGTGGCGAGAAAATCGTCCCCAACTCACTATGGGGCCGGGCAGTTGGGGCTGGGTCAAGAGCATGCTGGCTTCCATCCAGCGGTTGCAAGAGCCGGGACTGCTCGAAGGTGTCGACGTGCCCGTGTGTATTGTCGCAACATCGGAAGACAGGCTTGTATCTCCGCAAGCCGTCAGACAAGCGGTCGAACGCTTGCCGCAGGTGGATTTCCTGGAATTCGGGCCCGAAGCAGCGCATGAAGTCCTGCGCGAAGAGGACAGTGTTCGCGACAGGGCACTTGCGACCATCGATGCATTTCTCGATAGGCTCGCCTCATAGTGAGCCAAGATTTCGATATTGTCGTGATTGGCGCCGGGATTGCCGGGGCCAGCATTGCTGCCGAATTGGCACCGCATGCCAGTGTCATGGTGGCAGAGGCAGAACAATTCCCCGGCTATCATTCGACAGGTCGTTCCGCGGCCTTCTGGGCCGAATGTTATGGCGGGCCGGGTATCGCACCGCTCACGCTCGCTTCGGGTGACTGGCTTCGTGACAATGGCTTTCTGCACCGGCGCGGCGCGGTCCATCTTGCTCGACAGGAAGACACTGCGGAAATCCACGCTTTCGAGAGTGCATTCGCGGATAGCGGAGTCACTATTGAGCGGCTGGAACGTTTTCAGATCGAGCAGCTGGTACCCGGCATCCGCCGCGAATGGACCCATGCGATCAGCGAGCCGCTCTGCGCCGATATCGACGTGGGCAGGTTGCACCAGCACTATCTGGCGACGGCCAAACAGGCTGGTGCACAGTTCCGCATGAACTGTCGCCTTGCTTCAGCAAAACGTGGCGACCCAGGTTGGGAACTGGCTTTTTCGGATGGTTCCGATTGCCGGGCTGCATATCTGGTCAACGCAGCCGGAGCATGGGCCGATGAAGTGGCCGAGATTGGCGGCGCCGGAGCGCTCGGCATTGCTCCTTATCGTCGCACGGTCGTGCAATTGCGCGTCGATCCGCCATCCGACCCGGACCTGCCTCTGGTGCTGGACATCAATGGCAGCTTCTATTTCAAGCCCGAGAGCGGTCGATTGTGGCTGAGCCCTCATGACGAGACGCCGTGCGAGCCATGCGACGCTGCGCCCGAAGAACTGGACATTGCCATTGCCATCGACCGTTTCGAGAAAGCGGTCGAATGGAAGATCGAGGCGCTGGAACGCAAATGGGCGGGGCTTCGAAGTTTCGCGCCGGACCGCCTGCCGGTCTACGGCTTCGATCCGCAATGCGATGGTTTCTTCTGGTTTGCCGGTCAGGGAGGCTTCGGCATCCAGACAGCTCCGGCGGCGGCTCGCCTGGCTGCGCAGATGCTAATGGGCATGGGTCGCGACGCCATGACGCAAACCATCGACTCTGCGGTTTACTCACCCGCCCGATTTGGTTAGCCATGTAACCAGCAGGTGCATGGGTGCCTGCGCCCACTATTTTCCAAGGAGGCTGCATGGCGCACCGTTTTGAAATCCGTAAGAACAAGAAGGGCGAGTTCGTGTCCTACTTCGTCTACAACAGCGAGACGATCTGGTGGACCGAAGGTTACAGTTCCAAGGCAAGCGCCAAGAACGCGATTGAATCCGTCTTGAAGAACGGGCCGAAAGCCGAAGTGGTCGATACGACAGCGGGCTAATCGCTTGGCCTCTTGGGGCAGCGTTCAGGGTCGGCCAGCTTCGCCAGCGGCATCGCTCGCGAGGCGGTCGACCCTTTCGTTTTCAGTATGGCCCGCGTGGCCTTTCACCCAGATCCACTCGATCCGGTGCGGTGCGGCTGCCTCGATCAGCTCCTGCCAGAGATCCTTGTTAAGCACCGGCTTCTTGCTGGCGTTCTTTCAGCCCTTTTTCTGCCAGCCGTGAATCCATTTGGTCATGCCGTCGATGACATAGCGGCTGTCTGTATGCAGCGTGACCTGGCACGGTTCGGTGAGCGCGGTGAGTCCGCGGATCACCGCCGTCATCTCCATACGGTTATTGGTCGTTTCCTCTTCCGCGCCCGAAAGCTCCTTTTCGTGCTTGCCCATGCGCAGCAATACACCCCAACCGCCGGGGCCGGGATTGCCCTTGCAGGCACCATCGGTGAAGATATCGACTTTCTTCATGCCTTTGCGCTGAAGATTGCCTGCCCCTCGCGTGCATAGAATTGCATGCGGCGCACGAAATCCATCGGGTCCTTGCGGGTTACCAGCGCATCGGCGGGCGTGTTGAGCCAGTCGTACGCGCGCGTTGAAACGAATCGCATCGCGGCTCCACGCGCCAGTATCGGCATGGCATCACGCTCGGCATCGGTCAGCGGCAGTACGCTCTCGTAACCTTGGAGCAGAGCCCTGGAGACATTGGGACGAAACTGGCGCCCGTGATCGGCAAAGCACCACGCGGCATGCGTTACCGCCAGGTCGTAGGCAAAGAAATCTGTGCAGGCGAAATAGAAGTCGATCAGGCCGGATACCTCGTCGCCCAGCATCAGGACGTTGTCGGGGAAGAGGTCCGCATGGCAAACGCCCTTGGGCAAATCCGTGGGCCAGTTCTCTGACAGGTACGTCATTTCCTGCGCGATGATGGCTGGAAGCTGCGGATCGATCTGCGCCAATCCATCGTCTCCGCAATCGCCAAGCAGTTCTTTCCAGGCTGCCATGCCCATCTGATTGGCCCGCTCTTGGTAATCCCTCGCAGCCAGATGCAGCTGGGCCAATGCATGACCTACCGCATGGGCCTGGACCGGTTCGGGGTGGTCGATAGATACGCCCGGCAGGAATTCGATCAGCGCCACGGCCTTGGGTTCGCCATCCTCATCGGTGATCATGCGGTGCGTGGCGCCGTTGCGATCGTGAATGGTGGCGGGGACGGGGCATCCCTTTTCTGCCAGCAGGTCGAGCAGGCCGAGGAAGAAGGGCAGGTCCTCCAGCTCGATACGGAATTCGTACATGGTGAGGATGTAGCGCGCGCCCTTGCCATCCTTGCCGGTCGTTTCGATCAGCCAGTTGGAATTGGACACACCCTCGGCGATGCCCTTTGCCGATACCAGTTCGCCCACGTCGTAATGGGTGATCAGCTCGCTCAGATCCTCCGCGGAGAGATGGGTGTATACGGCCATGCGGGTTATTCTGTCAGTTGACGCGGAAGCTTGAAGGTCATCTTCTCTTCCGCCGCTACCAATGTTCGCTCTTCCACATTGCGCCATTCGCCAAGACGGTCGACCACCTCGCGAACCAGCTTTTCGGGTGCAGAGGCGCCGGCTGTAATTCCGATCGCGCCAACGCCTTCGAGCCATGATTGCTCGATCTCATCGGCGCGCTGGATCAGCCGCGCCGGCGTGCCGCAGCGTTCGGCCACTTCGACCAGACGCAAGGAGTTTGATGAGTTTGGCGCGCCTATGACCAGCACAAGATCGGCGTGCGGTGCGATTTGCTTGACCGCCGCCTGGCGGTTGGACGTGGCATAGCAAATGTCTTCAGCTTTGGGTCCAACGATTTCGGGAAAACGTAGCTTCAAGGCTTGAACGATTTCAGCCGTGTCATCGACCGAAAGTGTCGTCTGGGTCAGAAAAGCGAGCGGCATGCCTGGCGTAAACACCAGCTTATCGACATCCTCCACGGTCTCCACCAAGGTCATTTCACCCTCGGGGACCTGGCCAAAAGTGCCGATCACTTCAGGGTGTCCCTCGTGGCCGATGAAGATGATGTGCCGCCCGGCTTCGATCTGGCGTTCGGCCTGGCGGTGCACCTTGCTGACCAAGGGGCAGGTAGCGTCAACATAAAGCATCTCCCGCCGCTCGGCTTCGGCGGGCACGCTCTTGGGGACGCCGTGCGCGGAGAAAACCACAGGCGCGCCTTCGGGAACTTCGTCGAGTTCCTCCACGAAAATAGCGCCCTTGGCCCTGAGGCCGTCAACGACATAGCGGTTGTGCACGATCTCGTGCCGTACATAGACGGGCGCGCCATAGCGTTCGATCGCGCGCTCGACGATTTCGATGGCGCGGTCCACGCCGGCACAAAATCCGCGCGGTGCGGCGATAAGGACCGTGAGCGGCGCCTTTTCATCCGCTTCGGGCGTTTCGGGAAATGGGGCGTTCATATCGCTGCCACTAGCGGTTGTCGCTTCGCAGCGAAAGGGGTAGGGCCCTGCATCGGCTCGGAAGGACTAAGGACCCGGAATGAACGTTCGAATTGCATTGATGGTGGCGGCAGGTGCCGCAAGCTTGCTGGCAGGGTGCAAGAGCGAAGGCGACATTGTGGTGCAGGAGGGTGTCGGTATCTCGGCACTTCGCTCCGTTTGCCCTGCTGTGGGCATTCCCGATCATACTGGTGACATCACGCTGTTCTCTCCGGCTGGAACAACCACTGCCGACGCGATCGATGTCACCGCAGTTATCACCAACGTGCGGAGCAACTGCGACGAAACCGGTGCTGAGGTCTATTCCAATGCAAGCTTCGAGGTGCGGGGCCTCAGGCGAGACACCAATGGCGCGCGGACCGTTGAGCTTCCCTATTTCAGCAGCGTGGTTCGGGGTGGCAGCTCCGTGATCGCCAAGAGACTCGGTTCGGTGACGTTGAACTTTGCCGACGGCGAAGCCAGGGCCAGTGCTGTTGGTACTGCCGGCGCGGTGGTCGATCGAGAGGAAGCCACCTTGCCATCCGACATTCGCCAAATCATCACTCGTCAGCGGCGTTCGGGTGATAGCGATGCGGCAATCGACCCATTGACCCGTCCGGAAGTGCGCGCCGCCTTGGCACGTGCGAGTTTCGAATTGCTCGTTGGCTTCCAGCTGACAGAGGACCAGCTGGCCTACAACGTGACCCGCTAGGCCGGACTAGCCTCTTGATCTTTTCGTGAGTCCCCGCGAAGGCAGGGACCCAGTTGTCGGAGGCTCCTGCCTTCGCAGGAGCTCACCTTTGTAATGACCGAAACGCAAACTCTCTATGCCGCCTATGCGGCCAAGGTCGATGCCGTTCTCGCTGCGCTGGAAAGCGAAGGCGTGCTGCCAGCAGGCTCGGATCGCCACAATGTCAGCGTTGAGCCACCGCGCGATGCCAGCCATGGCGATCTGGCGACCAACGCCGCCATGGTTCTGGCCAAGCAGGCGAAGACCAATCCGCGCGCGCTGGCCGAGAAGATTGTCGAGAAGCTGGTGGCCGACCCCATGGTGGCAAGTGCAGAAATTGCCGGACCCGGATTCATAAATCTGCGCCTGCAATCGCAGGTATGGCTGGATGAGGTTGCTGCCATTGCGGCGCTTGGTGGCGATTACGGCAAATCCAACATGGGTGAGGGACGGCGGGTCAATGTCGAATATGTTTCGGCCAACCCTACCGGCCCCATGCATATGGGTCATTGCCGCGGTGCGGTGGTTGGCGATGCGCTGGCGAGCCTGCTGGAATTTGCCGGGCACAAGGTTATCCGCGAATATTACGTCAACGATGCCGGTAGCCAGGTCGATACGCTCGCCCGCTCGGCGCACCTGCGCTACCGCGAAGCGTTGGGCGAGGATATCGGCGAGATCCCGGAGGGCATGTATCCAGGGGATTATCTGATGCCTGTAGGCAAGCGCCTCGCAGACAAGTTCGACGACAAATATGTCGGCAAGGACGAGGGCGAATGGCTTGCCCTGTTCAAGTCAGAAGCCGTCGCCGCGATGATGGACCAGATCCGCTCCGACCTGGCCCTGCTGGGCATTGAGCACGATGTCTTTTCGTCGGAAGCCGAGCTCCAGGCCGCGCACAAACCCGAAGCCGCCGAACAATGGCTGCGCGGGCACGACCTCGTCTATGACGGTGTACTCGAAAAGCCCAAGGGCAAGGTGGTTGAGGATTGGGAACCGGTTGAACTGCCGCTGTTCCGCTCGACCAGATTCGGTGATGACCAGGACCGCCCGATCAGGAAGTCCGATGGCAGTTGGACCTATTTCGGTGCCGATCTCGCTTACCACATGCAGAAGGCCGAGGACGCAGACGAGCTGATCGACGTCTGGGGCGCGGACCATGCCGGCACGGTCAAGCGGATCAAGGCTGCCGTGGCCGCGCTTTCACAGGGACAGGGAAAGCCGATCCCGTTCGACGTCAAGCTGGTGCAGATGGTCCAGCTGCTGCGCAATGGCGAACCGGCCAAGATGTCCAAGCGTTCGGGCAATTTCGTCACAATCGCCGAAATGGTGGAGGAAGTGGGCAAGGACGTGGTGCGCTTCTCCATGCTCACCCGCAAACCCGATGCGCAGATGGATTTCGACTTTGCCAAGGTGGTCGAAACCTCGAAGGACAATCCTGTCTTCTACGTCCAATATGCCCATGCGCGTATCTGCTCGATCCTGCGCAAGGCGGCAGAGGAGGGGATCGCGCCATCCGACGAGAACCTTTCCCTGCTCGGCGAGGACGAGCTGGCGCTGGTCAAGCAGGCGGCGCAGTTCCCGCGTGAAGTGGAAGCCGCCGCCAAGGCGCGCGAGCCGCATCGCATCGCCTTCTATCTCTACGATCTGGCCGCCGCCTTTCACGCCTTCTGGAACATGGGCAATGACGATCCTTCAAAGCGCGTCATCATTGCCGATAGTCCGGATGTTTCCGCAGCGAGGCTTTTCCTCAGCGTGCAAATCGGGCAGGTCATACGCAATGGCTTGGCGCTGTTGGGCGTGGAAGCCGTCGAGGAGCTTTAGGACATGAGTTGGCCAGGCGGAGATCAGGAAGGGGACGGCGTCTTCGAAGCTGGCGAACAGCTTTCGCTGGCTGGCGAAGAAGATGCGCTGCCTTGGCTCGAGGCCGATGAGGATTTCGAGGAGGAGGGCAGCGATTACCGCATCGTCATCTTCGCGCTGATCGCCGTGCTCCTGCTCGTCGCGATCCTGGGCGGTGGCTACTACTTCTTGCGTGGCGGCCCGGGCAATGGCGATATGGTGCCCGATGGCAGCACAATCGCAGCTCCGGACGAGCCCTATAAGGAGCGGCCGGAGGATCCCGGCGGTACGCAGGTGGCAGGCACAGGGGACCTCAGCTTCGAAGTGGGCGAAGGCCAGAGCATCGAAGGGCAACTGGCAGTCGAAGCGCCGGAACCCGCTGCGACATCGGAAAGCGCTGCGGCAACGCCTACACCAGTCGCAGCCCCTGCGAATACCGGGGTGGCCGTGCAGGTAGGTGCTTACTCGACTCGCGCTACTGCCGCCGAAGGCTGGGTGGAATTGCGCAATCGCTTCGCGGTCCTGCAGGGGCTTGAGCGGCGCATTGTCGAAGCCGATATCGATGGCAGCACCATCTATCGCCTGCAGGCCGTTGCAGCGGATCGGGCCGCCGCCGACTCGGTGTGCCGCGCGATGCGGGCCAATGGCGGCGATTGCCAGGTCAAACCTTAGAGCAGGCTTAAGCTATCCCCAATCTAGTGGTCTCAGGACCTGATTTGGGGGTGCTGTCCACATCATCTGGTGGTTTCACGCTTGCCGCTGGCGCGCTTTCCTGCGAATCTCCTGCCTATGATACCCGCAATCTTCGGCCTGACCGGAAGCGAGCTGACCGCCGAGGAGCGGGCCTTTTTCCGTGAGTGCGATCCTGCGGGTTACGTCCTGTTTGGCCGCAATGTGGAAAGCCGTGAACAATTGCGCGCGCTCACCGATGATTTGCGCGCGATCCATGGGCGCGATCGCCTGCTGATTTCCATCGATCAGGAGGGCGGCCGTGTCGCAAGAATGAGGCCGCCGCAATGGGATGCCTATCCGCCCGGCTGGAGCTTCGCCGAATTGTGGCAGGTCGCCCCTGCCAGCGCGATCGAGGCAGCACGTGCCAATGCACAATTGCTGGCGCAGGATCTTGCCGAAGTAGGCATCACGGTCGACTATACCCCGCTGCTCGATGTCCGTCAGAAAGGTGCGCATGATGTGATCGGTGACCGCGCATTGGGTGCCGAGCCGAAGCAGGTCGCCGCACTGGGACGTGCCATTCTGGATGGCCTTGCGCGCGGCGGTGTGACCGGTTGCGTCAAGCACATGCCAGGCCATGGCCGCGCCGCTGCCGACAGCCACAAGGAACTGCCGGTGGTGGATGCGAGCGCCGAGGAACTGGAAGTCGATATCGCCCCATTCCATACCTTAAGAGATGCCCCCATCGGCATGAGCGCGCATGTGCTGTTCAAGGCCTGGGACAAGGACAATCCTGCCACTTTCTCAAAGCGTGTCATTTCCGAGATTATCCGTGGCGAGATCGGCTTTACCGGCCTGCTGCTGACTGACGATATCGATATGCAGGCGCTCGAAGGCAGCATCCCCGAACGCGCCAGCCGCGCGGTCGAGTCGGGCTGTGACATTGCGCTCAATTGCTGGGCGAAGATGGACGACCAGCACGGTATCGCCAATGTGCTTCCGACCATGTCGGCAGACGTGTCCAAACGCCTCGATGCCGCACTGGCCTATCCGCAGGCACAGCAGGCCGATCGCGGCGATCTCCTCGCAAAGCGCGATGCGCTTCTCGACTTGGCGAGGGCGGCGTGACGGAGGAAGGTATCGTCTTCGAGGAGGCCGCCACTGAAGATGCCGTGGAATGGGAAGGCCCGGCCAGCCATTCGGACAGCGATGCCGCGCTCTATCTCGAGCTCGACGGCTGGGAAGGGCCGCTCGACCTACTGCTCGATTTGGCCAGGCGACAGAAGGTAGACCTGAAGTCGATTTCGATCCTCGCGCTGGTGGACCAGTATATCAGCTATATCGAGCGGGCAGAGGCTCTGAAGCTCGAGATTGCCGCCGATTATTTGGTGATGGCGGCCTGGCTTGCCTATCTCAAATCGGCCCTGCTGCTGCCCAAGGACGAGCAGGAAGATCCCTCACCCGAAGAGCTGGCGTTGCGCCTGCAATTGCGGCTCGAACGGCTGGGTGCGATGCGCGATGCCGCCGCCCGCCTGATGGCGCGCGACCGCGTGGGTCGCGATGTCTTTGTGCGCGGCGCACCCGAAGGGCTCAGGGTACTGCGCAAAAACCAGTGGCAATGCGACTGGTTCCAGCTCGTGCGTGCTTACGGGCAGGTCAAGCTGCGGACCGAGCCGGTCGTGCACATGGTGCGCGAGCGGCCGGTGATGACTCTCGATTCGGCGATCGATCGCGTCTCCGCCATGCTCGGCGTGAGTGTCGACTGGATGGAAATTCGCCATTTCCTGCCCAAGGATGCCGATCCGCGCCTCAAGCGGTCGGCGCTGGCATCCAGCTTTGTCGCCGCGCTAGAGCTGGCGCGGCTGGGCAAGGCGGAAATCCGGCAGGAAGAAACCTACGGCCCGCTGCATGTGCGGAGGGCCACATAGTGAGCCAGGAAATGGACGATCTGCTGCGCGCGGTTGAGGCGACGCTTTTTGCATCCGAGGAGCCCTTGAGTGTGGAGCAAATATCCGCCCATCTCGAAAGAGCGGATGTGCGTGACGCGCTTCGCGAGCTCGAAGCACACTATGCCGGCCGCGGGATCGTGCTGGTGGAGCGCGGGCGTCGCTGGCAGTTCCAGACCGCGCCCGATCTTGCCCATCTGCTGCGGCGGGAGAAGGAACAGCTTCGCCGTCTCAGCCGTGCGGCCACCGAAGTGCTCGCCATTATTGCCTATCACGAGCCGGTCAGCCGCGCGGAGATAGAGGCGATTCGCGGCGTGCAAACCTCTGGCGGAACGCTGGATGTGCTGATGGAGGCGGGCTGGGTGCGCGCCGCGGGACGTCGCGAAGTGCCAGGGCGCCCGGTGATCTATGCCACCACCAATGAATTCCTCTCCCATTTCGGCCTCAAGACCCGCAAGGACCTGCCCGGACTCGACGAACTCAAGGCTGCGGGCCTGCTCGATCCCGTCGAAGATGCCTTTGACGATGTGATGGAACAGAAGGCCGCCGAGGCTGCCGCAGCAGAGCAAGATGCTCTTGAAGAGGCTGAAGAAGCTGCCGAACGGGCGGATGATATGGGCGTTGGTTCGACCGAATGTGATGATGAGTCAAATTTGGAACAAGGGACAGAGAAGCTGGAAATGCCCGATGAAAGCGCCTAGGTAGCGCATCTGACGCTTTCGGAGAGAAATAAGTGAATATCGGACCAGTCCAGATCCTGATCATCGCTTTGGTGATCCTCATCCTGTTTGGCCGTGGCCGGATTTCGGAAATGATGGGCGATTTCGGCAAGGGCGTGAAGAGCTTCCGCAAGGGCCTTGCCGATGAAGATGACGCGAGCAAGAAGCCGGCCCAGATTGTCCATGATGCCAAGCCAGCCGAAACTGCCGAGAATGCTCCGGCGGACAAGAACAACTCGTAACCCCTAGCTAGGGCGCCGCCTGACATGTTTGACATCGGCGCACAGGAAATCCTGCTGATCGTGGTGGTGGCGATTCTCGTCATCGGCCCGAAAGACATGCCTGCTGCGCTGCGCGTAGCGGGGCGCTGGATCGGCAAGATGCGGCGCATGTCTTCCCACTTCCGTACCGGCCTCGATTCCATGATCCGCGAGGCGGAAATGGAAGAGATGGAGAAGAAGTGGAAAGCGCAGAACGAAAAGGTCATGCGCGAGCACCCCGATGGTGGGCCTGCGGAAATGGAACAGACGGGCGCTTATCCGCCGCCGAAGAAGGGCGATGCGCAGCCTGAGGCGAGCAAGGATGCCTCCGCCGATGCCGCAAGCGCGGAGGCCGCAGTTCCGCCTCCTACGCCACCTGCGGGACCCGATGAAGAGAAGAAGGCGGACTGACGCA
Source organism: uncultured Altererythrobacter sp. (assembly GCA_913055595.1). Taxonomy (GTDB): domain Bacteria; phylum Pseudomonadota; class Alphaproteobacteria; order Sphingomonadales; family Sphingomonadaceae; genus Alteraurantiacibacter. The sequence continues at coordinate 636 of CAJXLD010000006.1, read as the reverse complement.
TGGCCTTCAAGCTCAAGGATCTCGACGAAACGCAGGCGCCGCTGCTTGAACACCTTGTCGAATTGCGCAAGCGTTTGGTGCGCGCGGTTGTCGCGCTTGCACTGGCCTTCGCCGTCTGCCTCTATTTCGCCGACGAGATTTTCGGCATTCTGGTCCTCCCGCTGACCCAGGCTTTTCCTGAAGGTGAAGGGCAGCTGATTTTCACCCGGCTTTACGAAGCCTTCTTCGTCGAGATCAAGGTGGCGCTGTTTGCGGCATTCTTCATCAGCTTTCCCGTCATCGCCAACCAGCTATGGGCCTTTGTCGCCCCGGGCCTTTATGCGCGCGAGAAGAAGGCCTTTCTGCCTTTCCTGATTGCTACGCCGGTCTTGTTCACGGCGGGGGCGAGCCTTGCCTATTTCATCGTCATGCCCACAGCCTTCAAATGGTTCCTGGAATTCCAGGGAGAGGCTGGCGGGCTGGAAGCGCAAGCACTGCCGACCATGGGCGAGTATCTCGACCTGGTGATGCGCTTCATCCTCGCTTTCGGGATCAGCTTCCTGCTGCCGGTCCTGTTGATGTTGCTCAACCGGGCAGGCATTTTGCAGCGTGCGCAGCTGGCAAAGGCAAGGCGCTATGTCATCGTCGGCATGTTTG
>CAJXLD010000005.1 GCA_913055595.1 uncultured Altererythrobacter sp. | reverse complement strand
AAATCCTGTTCGTGGGAAGCGGCTTTCGCCTCTTCTTTTATTTACTCGGGGCGAAAGCCGCTTTTCACCGTGCAAACCCGGAGGTGGTTACACCGTCCGGCCCTTCGGCGTGCACCCAGCATCGCGGAATGTTCTTTGAACTTCGAGGCGTCCCGCAGGGCCAGGCGCGCCAGTGGCGCGACTGGAGGCGAGAAGGCCATGAGAGCTATGCTCGAATGGCGGGGCGTCCCGCAGGGCCAGGCGCGCCGGTGGCGCGACCGGAGTTCGCTGGCGTGGCCTAAGGCGCTAGTCGCCCTTTTTGCCAAACAGCTTGCCCAGCATGTCGGCCATGGGGCCGGTCTTGGGCAGTTCGGCCTGGGGCTTTGAGGGACGCGCCTGGCGGATATGGCTCTGGCCCTTGGGCGCCGGCTTGTCCGCCTTGGCGGGCTCGTCGCCCTTCACCGCAAGCGCCAGCTTGTTCATGAAGCCCGCGTCGTCGCCCTTGAGCAGCAGGGGGGCCTGGCGCGCGATCTCGTCGAGCAGCGGGTCGAGCCAGGCCTTGTCGGCCTTGGCGAAATTGCCCAGCACATGGGGGGTGACGAATTCCTTGCCGGGATGGCCGATGCCGAGGCGGACGCGCTTGTAGTCCAGCCCGATCTGCGGATCGATGGACCGCAACCCATTATGGCCGCCATTGCCGCCGCCTACCTTCACCCGCACCTTGCCCGGCGCCAGGTCGAGTTCGTCGTAAAAGACGATGATGTCGGCATTCTCGATCTTGTAGAAGCGGGCGACCTGCTGAACGCTGTCGCCGGACTTGTTCATATAGGTCTGCGGCTTGAGGAGCAGGGCGCGCTCGCCGCCAATATTCGCTTCGGCCAGCAGCCCGGCATGCTTGGATTTCCAGTTGGACACGCCATTGGCCGCGGCGATGGCGTCGATGGCCATGAAGCCGATATTGTGGCGGTTGCCCGCATATTGCGCGCCCGGATTGCCCAGTCCAACAAGCAGTTTCATGGCATGGCCCTATCGCAAATGAATGAGGCGGCCAGTGGCCGCCTCACGCAAATAGTCACTGCGAGGAGGATTATTCCTCGTCGGCAGCTTCTTCTTCGCCCTCAGCGGCAGCGCCACCGGAGGACTTGAGGCCCGACGGAGCAACCAGGGTCGCGATGGTGAAATCGCGATCGGTGATTGCCGGCGTCACGCCCTTTGGCAGGGTCACGGCCGAGATGTGGAGCGAGTCGCCGATTTCGGTGCCCGACAGGTCAACGGTGACGTGCTCGGGAATTTCGTTGGCGGGTGCGATCAGTTCGACGGTGTGGCGCACAACGTTAAGGGTGCCGCCGCGCTTGAGGCCGGGGCTCTTCTCTTCGTTGATGAATTCCACGTGCACTTCGACGTGCAGCTTGGAATTGCCCGACACTCGCAGGAAGTCGATGTGAACCGGCTGGTCCATGACGACGTCGAGCTGGTAGTCGCGCGGGATCACCTTATGCACGGTGCCGTCGACGTCGAGGTCGAGGATGTGCGACTTGAAGCCGCCGGCATAGATGAACTTCAGAGCGTCTTTGTATTCGACGGAAACGGTGACGGGGGGCTTCTTGTCACCATAGATAACAGCGGGAACACGTCCCTGACGACGCAGCTCACGAGCGGCCCCCTTGCCCACTCCCTCACGCGCCTGTGCCTTGAGCACCTTGTTGGCAGCCATGGAAATCATCCATTCTGGTTGGTGTATGTCGTTCCTACAACAACATACGCGCCCGTCCTCCAGGGGTGACGAGCGCTTCATGGCGGCGGGATATAGAGGAATAAGGGCCGCTGGGCAACAGATTCCCGTGCCGCCGTGCCACTCAGGTGCCTGGCATGGGCAGGCAGGGCATGATCTCCACGCCTGTGCCGGGAAAAATCGTGAAGTGCGGATGGTTTTTGAACATCTGGGCCGCCTCCTCGTGGGACGAGGCCTCGACGATGACATAGGCGGCAACGGGGTTGCGCGTGGAGGTGATCCCCTCGGGCGAGGCCAGCAGCGTCTTGCCAAGCGGCGATCCGATATCGACGATGACGTGCCTGTGCCGCTCGACCCACTGTCCCCATTCGGTCATGGCACGTTGGGACCGTTCGGCCTTCTCGGCCTCAGGCAGATTGTCCCAGGCCTTTTGGACTTCGGAATTCTGGGTGCCCACATAAAGGGCAAGAAAGCGCGGCATTGTCTCCTCCCTGGCCGGTTTGGCACAGAATAGCAGACTTGCCGCGCGCGGCTAATCCAGCAGGCTGGAAACGCTCTGCTCGCTGGCCGTGCGGGCAATGGCCTCACCAAGCAGGGGGGCAATGCTCATGCGGCGAATATTGGCAGCGGCCTTGGTTGCCTCGGTTTCGTCGATCGAGTCGGTGACAACGAGTTCGGTGAGGCTCGAAGCGGCGATGCGCTCGGCGGCGCCTTCCGATAGCACGCCGTGGGTCAGATAGGCGGAGACCTGCTTGGCCCCAGCCTTGAGCAGGGCATCGGCGGCGTTGACCAGGGTGCCACCGGAATCGACGATGTCATCGATCAGGATACAGGTTTGTCCCGAAACATCGCCGATGATGTTCATCACTTCGGAAACGCCGGCCCGGGGGCGGCGCTTGTCGACGATGGCCATGCTGGCGCCGATGCGGCTAGCGACATTGCGGGCGCGCACCACGCCGCCGACATCGGGTGAGACGATCATGACGTTCTTGACATCATAATTGTCCTTGATGTCGCGGACCATCACCGGGGCGGCTGTCAGGTTATCGGTGGGGATGTCGAAGAAGCCCTGGATCTGGGCGGCATGCAGATCAAGCGTCAGCACACGATTGGCGCCGGCCTCGGTTATGAGGTTGGCAACCAGCTTGGCCGAGATGGGCGTGCGGGATGCCGATTTCCGGTCCTGCCGGGCATAGCCGAAATAGGGCAGGACGGCAGTGATGCGGCGGGCCGAGGAGCGGCGCAACGCATCGGTGATGATCAGCAGCTCCATCAGATTGTCATTGGCCGGATAGCTGGTCGACTGGAGGATGAAGACGTCCTCGCCGCGGACGTTTTCGTGCACCTCGACATACACTTCCTTGTCGGCGAAGCGCTTGACCGTACAGTCGGTCAGAGGAAGTTCGAGGTAACTGGCGACGGCCTGAGCCAGAGGGCGATTGGAATTGCCGGTCACCAGCTTCATGGGCGCGATCCTGTCTCAACCGGTCCCTCGGGGGCGGGACCTTCCAGTTTCGCGGGCAGCTTTAGCGGCAAGTGTCGGGCGTGACAACGCCACTTTGGGCTAAGCGGTAAATAAACCTCATGTCATTGCGATGACAGCGATCTGGCGGCCGGCGCGGGTGCCCTGATGGGTGGCGTAGCGATGCGAGAAATAGCTGGCAGGATCGGCATAGGTGCAGATGCCGAGGTTCTCGACCAAACCGATGCCGGCGCGGCGCAATTGTGCTTCGACAAATCCGGGCAGGTCGAAATGCGGTTTGCCGCCTTCCGGCGTGGTGAAGTGGTGCCCCCCATCGGGGTGGAGGGTCAGAAAGTCGGCACGGAACGGCTCGCCCACCTCGTAATTTGCGGTGGAAATAGTGGGGCCAATGGCCGCGCGGATGCGGGCCGGTTCGGCGCCGAGCGCGGCCATGGCAGCAATTGTGCTGCCGATGATGCCATCGACGGCTCCCCGCCAGCCGGCATGGGCGGCGCCGATGACCCTGGCCTCCGGATCGGCAAGGAGGATCGGGGTGCAGTCGGCCGTAAGAATGCCCAGAGCCAGGCCGGGCGTGGCGGTGACCATGGCATCGGCGTCAATGCTGCTGGGGGTGATGGGGCCGGTGAGCGTTTCGACGCGGGCGGAATGGGTCTGCTTGAGGATGTTGATCGGTCCAGGGCCGATGGTTTCGGCCACAATCTGGCGATTGGTTTCGACATTGGCCGGCAGGTCGCCCATGGCAAGCGAGACATTAAGCCCTGCATGGTCGCCAGTAGAGACGCCGCCAGCACGGCCGAAAAACCCGTGGCGCAGGCTCGGGATGGCGGCGAGGGCCGGGGCGGCGGCGAAGGGAGCGGTCATTCGGCAAATCCCGGCGGCATCAGGCCGGGACTGTGGGTGCAAAAGACCTTGAACAAAGTACCCATCTGATCGGCGCCGACCAGCCGGTCATGGGCGGTGCGGATATCGGCCGCCGAGCCTGGATTGGCCCCGGCAAGCGCGGCGGCGCGCTCGCCGATGCCAAGGCGGGTGAGGAATTCACCCTGCGTCGCCAGAGGTTGCGTGGCGAGGCCGGCGGCGCGGGCGACATTGCCCAGGGCGCCGAAATCGACATGGGCGGAGATGTCGGTTTCGCCGGGCGCTTCGAGCACATTGGCGAAAGCATGGCGGCGAACGCCCTGCAGGGTGTCACCGGTCTTGGTGGTGCCATAGCCATAGTCGATGGCGAGGAGCGCGCCGCCCTGCTGGGCGATCACCTTGCCTAGGCGGGTGAGCACTTCGGCACCGGCGAAACAGACTTCGAGCATGGTGTCGATTTCCGCGCTGGCCACCGCATCCGGCATCGACGTGGCCGGTATGGGCGTAGGCGACAGGCCGAAGGCGCGCTTGCCGTCCTTGAGGCCGATTTGGCGCTCGTGCCACCCCTTTTCCTTGCGGACGAACTGGCGGATGGGCAGGGCGTCGAAAAATTCATTGGCAACGATGAGCATGGGGCCATCGTCAAAGGTCTCGAAATCCTGCAGCCATTTGGGGTCGTAAACCTCAAGGCGAGCCTTCTGCTCGGCCATCAACACCGGGCTGGTCTCGAACAGGCGGAGATTGAGGGCATCGCGAAAGCCGGGCGCGCGGCAGGCGACGCGCAGAATGTCGCTCATCAGCGTGCCACGGCCGGGGCCGAGTTCGAGCAGGGTGAAGCTTTTGGGCTCATCCATCTGCTGCCACAGATTGACCAGCCAGAAGCCGATCAGTTCGCCGAACATCTGGCTGATTTCTGGCGCGGTGACGAAGTCGCCCTTGGCGCCAAGCGGCTCGGCGGCGCGGTAATAGCCCTTGGTAGGATGGGTGAGGCAGAGACCCATATAGGTGGCGACTGAGATCGGACCGGATGTGGCGATCTGCAGATCGATCTGCTGTTCCAGCGTGAGGCTGTCGAGCTTGGCTTCGGTGGGCTTATCAATCATGGACGCAACGGGTTTTCGCGGCGGGTGGCCGCATAGATGACAAGGATCAGGCCGCCCAACAGGATGGGGAGGCTGAGCACCTGACCCATGGTGAGCCAGCCGCCATAGAGATAGCCGAGCTGCACATCGGGCAGGCGGACGAATTCGACAGCCATGCGCGAAAGCGCGTAGCCGATACCGAAGATGCCGGCGACGAGACCTGGCTTGCGCAGCGCATAGAACACGTGGGTGGCGACGCGGATGGCGAGGAAGAGCAGGAGGCCCTCAAGCGCGGCTTCGTAGAGCTGGCTTGGGTGGCGGGCGACCTGCAGCGGATCGGTGGGAAAGACGACGCCCCAGGGCGCATCGGTGGGCGCACCATAGAGCTCGGAATTGATGAAATTGGCGATGCGGACAAGGAAGATGCCGATGGTGGATACTGCCGCTATGAGGTCCAGCCCGCTCAACCAGTTGCCCTTGTGGCGCCGGGTGAACAGGACTACGGCCAGCATCAGGCCGAGCATGCCGCCATGATAGGACATGCCGCCATCAAGCGTGTTGATGATTTCGGTGGGGTTCTCGAGATAATAGGGCAGGTTGTAGAACAGCACATATCCGAGCCGGCCGCCGATCACGATGGCCAGCATTGTCCAGAACGCAAAGTCCCAGATGTCCTTGGCGGGGAAAGGCGGCGCCCCGCGATGCCAGAGGCGCTCATTGCGCAGAAGCAAATAGCCATAGGCCGCACCCAGCAGAACGCCAAACAGATAACCCAGCGCATACCAGCGGATGGCAATGGGGCCAATTGCGAAGGCGATGGGGTCGATATTGGGGAAGTGCAAGTGTGTGTCTCCGCGGGTCCGACCGGCATGCCGTATAATCATGGCAGCACCGTGAGTGCCGTAACCCGATGCGTGCCGCGGTTCAAGGCGCGCGCGTGACGCGCAGGTCCCGCTCTAGGTCACGCCGCCTACAGCCACGAAGCGGTCCCGACCCCCGGCCTTGGCCAGATAGAGCCGAGCATCCGCGAGCGCCAGAGTCGAGTTCCAGTCCGCTGATTCCGAGCCCATGGCGACGCCGAAGCTTGCCGTCACCTTCAGGTTGTCGGCGACGTCAGACCAATCGTACTGGTGCAGACTGTCCATGATCCGGTTGCAGACGATGATGGCATGTTCCGCACTCGCCCGCCTGAGCAGGATCACGAACTCCTCACCACCCTGACGAGCAACGAGGTCACTTGTTCGGCAGGCGCGCACCAGAATGTCCGCGAAGGTCTTGATAACGGCGTCGCCCGTCTGGTGTGAGTACTGGTCATTGATCGACTTGAAATGGTCGATGTCAGCATAGACAAGCGCGTAATTGACCGAGTTGTCAGCTCCCATTGTGTCCAGGGCGTTGTGGAGCGCGCGACGGTTGGCAACCCCGGTGAGCTGGTCGGTGAGCGCTGCTTGTTCCGTGAGGAGCATCATCGCGCGGGCCTCTTCTACCTGCTTGTGAAGCTTCTTGGCCTCGTAGTGGACCGCTGCAACACGGGCGCGTCGCTTGATCAACTCACCCTCGTACTGTTTCTCGCGCGTGTAGAAACTTTTTTGCAGCCTCAACGCCTCTTGATAATCCCCATTCTGTTCTTCGATTTCGGCGAGCAACCTGGTGTATTGCGCAATCTGCCCGGTATCCGATGCCTGCTCGGCCTGGATGAGCACCTGCCGGCAATAGTCCCGCGCCTCAGCAGGTCTGCCCTCGTGCAGAAGCGTTTCTGCCAGATTGGCGAGATATTGACGCTGTTCCTTGGCAGTGGGCTGACCCTGGACCGCCAGCCAATTGTCCAACTGCGCGTGTGCGTTGGTGAAGCGGCCAAGATGGCTGTAAAGATCGACGCAGTTGACCATCGTCTTGCGCAGGGTCAACGTATCGCCATTGGCAAAGGCCACCTCTTGCGCGCGCAGCGTCAAATCAATGGCCTGCTCGTAACGCTGAACAAATTCTTCTTTTGAACTTGAATGCTCGGTGGCATCGGCAAGGTCAGCCACTTGATAGCCTTGCCCGAACAATATCCAGGACAAGAGGTGGTTGTCGCCGACTGCGCGCGCGAGTTCGGCGCTTCTTTCGATGACTTCCAGGGCCGTTTCAGGGTCACCGCCCAAGCCGATTGTTACCGCCTCAACATAGAGGGCGAAGGCCAGGCTCCACTGGTCACCTCCTGCCTCTGCCAGCTCGACGGCTCGTACGGCTGCGTCATAGCTTTCGTCTTGTAGCCCCAGTTCGGAGAGCGCCCAGGCGTATAGGGCACTGGCTCTTGCTTGATAGGTCACACCAAGTTCAGTCGACAGGTTGCGCGCCTCTCGAGCACGGTCGAAAGCAGTCTCAAGTTGGCCGGTCTGGATGCATATCCAGGCTCTGAGCCATTGGCACTCGCAGGAGAATTCAGGTCTTCCAGATTCCTCTGCGGCCTCCTCTATCGACTCCAATCCCTGTAGCGCCTGGACAGAATTCCCACTTCGGCAATCATTCCAGGCATCCTGGAGACAAGCTGCTGAAAACTTCACAGGACCTCCGTCAGGGAGCGACTGAGCGGGTTTACGACTGGCGAACTCTATTCATCATTGAGAGAACATTTGGTTACTTCGACGGTCGCGCCGTGTGCCGACAAGGCCGGTCAGGGTCCGTTGATGGCCGGCGTGCCGGGCATTGACGAACACAAGGGACCAATCCGCCGCACTGGTCATTCGGTTGCCCATCGCCTACATATTGGAAAGCAGACATTTCCCACGACACGGAGCCGTGCCATGAACCAGAACAATAGGATCTTTGATGGGCTGGGCCGGGTGATGAATGAGGCCGCCGGGGTGGCCGATGGTGTGCGGCGCGAGGTGGAAACCGTCGTCAAATCTCAGGCGCAACGGATCGTCAACGATATGGACCTGGTCAAGCGCGAAGACTTCGACGCGCTGCGCGAGCTGGTGCAGGTTCAGGGCGAAGAAATCGAGGCGTTGCGCAAGGAGATTGCGGCGCTGCGCGGCGACAAACCGACCAGCTAGGCGGCGGAAGCGCATGCGGGTTGCAGTCCTTTCCGACATACACAGCAATGTGCCCGCGCTGGATGCGGTGCTGGAGGATATCGAGCGGCACGGGGTAGAGGCGATTGTCTGCCTCGGGGACCATGTGAGCGGACCGATCGATCCGGCAGGGGCCGCCGAGCGGGTGATGGCGCTTGACGCCACCTCCATCCGCGGCAATCACGACCGCTGGGTTGTCGACCCTTCGCTGCGCAAGGAGGCCTGGTCGGTCGACGAATTTGCGCGAGCCCAGCTCAACGCCCATCAGATGGGCTGGCTCGCGGGACTGCCGGCTACGGCCAAGTTGGGTGATGCTGTTTTCATGTGTCACGGCACACCCAGCAACGACGAAAAGCCCTGGCTGGACAATTTCTTTGATGGGCGGGTGACGCAGTTGCCCTCCGAAGCAGAGGTGGAAGCCGAAGCCGCGGGGCTCAACCAACCTGTGATCCTTTGCGGTCACACCCATATTGCCCGTACGCTGCGGTTGAGTGATGGCCGGTTGCTGGTCAACCCCGGGTCTGTCGGCATGCAACTGGTGCGCGGTTCGCCGGATGCCCACTATGCCATTATCGAACGGCGGCAGGGGCGTTGGCAGACGGCATTGATTTCGGTGCCCTATGACACCGATGCGGCGGTGCGGCTGGCCGAGGCCAATGGCTTTGCCGGCTGGGCCGAAGCAATCCGCTTCGGCTGGGTGGGGGTGGAAGACCTGGGGTAGGGTGCTGCACTCCCCCGAGGCATTCTTTGCTCTCTGCAAACTCGCCTGCGGAACGGTCCGAGGTGTTGAAAAGCATCATTTCGATACAGGCCGGCCGGGACTCTTAACGCCTCATTAACCATACCGGCCCAATCATCATCCACAAGAGAATGGCGATCTCTCTTTGCCTCACGTCCCCTGAATCAGCGACGCGGTGTAGGGTTTGGATCAGGGACGATTCTCGGGCCGTGAATGCGGCGGTGTTGTTATCCCTGCGTACCCGAAGAGTGGTGGCCAAAGCGGCCGCGTGGACGAATAACGCCTTCCAAGGACGGACTTTTTGCATGTCCCTGATTGAATACGAGCCCGACCGCGTGTCCCATCCGGTGGACCTTGTCGAGCACATCGCATCGATCAACGACTGGACTTTCGAGCGGCAGGATGCCGACGAAATCTCCATTTCCGTGCGCGGCGGGTGGAGCGACTATCATGTGTCGTTCAACTGGATGGAGGATCTGGAAAGTCTTCACATCGCATGTGCTTTCGACCTTAAGGTCCCAGAGGGTCGCCGGGCCGAAATCAAGCAGTTGATCAGTCTGATCAATGAGCAACTCTGGATCGGCCATTTCGACATCTGGCACAAGGAGGGCGTCGTGTTGTTCCGCAATTCGCACCTTCTTACCGGTGGTGCGGATGTTTCGCCGCAACAATGTGAGGCGCTGCTGCGTTCTGCCACCGATAGTTGCGATCTCTACTATCAGGCGTTCCAGTTCGTCGTGTGGGCCGGCAAGTCGGCTGCCGATGCGCTGAGCCATGTGATGTTCGAGACAGTAGGCGAAGCATAATGCAGGCAAATTTGCGGACTTTAGGTCCCGTCATGCTGGTGGGGGCCGGCAAGATGGGCATGGCGCTGGCGCGTGGATGGCTCGATGCGGGGTTGCCGCCCAGTAATCTGGTGCTGGTCGACCCGTCGCCGGGCGATGCGGCAAAGGATCTGGCCGCCGACTATGACCTGACCATTCACGCCGAGGCAGTGGGCCTGGAGCCCAATGTGCTGGTGCTGGCGGTCAAGCCGCAAATCATCGGCGCCGTCATGGGCGGGCTGAAGCAGGCCATCGGCCCGCAGACGCTGGTGCTTTCGATTGCGGCCGGGATATCTATCGAAAAATTGTCGGCGGGGCTGGAGACGGGTCGCGTTGTGCGCACCATGCCAAATACGCCCGCCCAGATCGGCAAGGGGGTCACTGGAGCGGTTGCCGGCGCCGAGGTCAGCAGTGATGATCGCGCTGCCGCCGATGCCCTCCTGTCAGCGGCCGGGCAGGTGGCCTGGTTCGACCATGAGGGCGATCTTGATGCCGTAACGGCTGTGTCGGGTTCCGGTCCGGCCTATGTGTTCAATCTGGTCGAGGCGCTGGCCGCCGCCGGGGTGAAGCTGGGTCTCTCCGAGACCGTGGCCATGCAATTGGCGCGGCAGACGGTAATTGGTGCGGCGGCGCTCATGGAAGTTGACCCGGCGCCGGCCAGCGTGCTTCGGCAGAATGTCACCTCGCCCAACGGCACGACCGCGGCGGCATTGGAGGTGCTGATGGCTGATGACGGGCTGGCGCCTCTGATGGAGAAGGCCGTGGACGCTGCGCGCGCGCGAAGCCAAGAATTGGGGCGCGGCTGAAGTTTAGAGCTTGCTGGTCAGACTTAGCCGGTCGAGCACGGGGCGGTCGGCAGGATCTACCATGCCCACGAGAAAGCGACGGACCATGCTGGCGGCCTCCGGCGGTAGGGCCTCGATAGAGGCATCGATGCGGCTGGCTTGGGTTTCGGAGAGCTGGCCGAAGAAGGCGCGCCCCTTATCGGTAGCAAAGAGCAGGCGCTGGCGCCGGTCGGCATGGCCAGTCCGCTGCTCGACATAGCCATTGTCGATGAGTTGTCGGAGCACGCGCGCCAGGCTCTGCTTGGTGATCTTCAGGATATCGAGTAGGTCAGCCACCGGCATGCCGGGACGCAGATTGACGAAGTAGAGGACCCGGTGATGGGCGCGGCCAAATCCCTGGCGCTCAAGAAGGGCATCTGCATCACCGGTGAAATCACGATAGGCGAAGAAGAACAGGCCCATTATGTCGAGCGGAAGGTGCGCCTGATCGACCAGAGAATTTATGTCAGCCTTGTTGACATTTTTTCGATCCGCTGGCATTGTTCCTCCATCGGCGCCGCTGCTTCGACTTATCCCAGAGCCGTTCCGGTTTGCCAAGGGTTTGACCCTGATGCATGATTGAGCAAATGGCGCATTCGGCAAGAACGGCGCGAGACAAATTATTCGGAGAGGAACAATGGCAGGCCTGCCTATGGACCAGCGCGATGGCTGGATCTGGTTTGATGGCGAACTCAAACCCTGGAAGGACGCGAAGATTCACGTGCTCACGCACGGCCTTCACTATGCCAGCTCCGTATTCGAGGGCGAACGTGCTTATGGCGGGGAGATCTTCAAGTCGCGCGAGCATACCGAGCGCCTGATCCGGTCAGCTGCAACGCTGGACATGGACCCGTTTCCCTATTCGATCGACGAGATAGAGGCAGCCAAGGCCCTGGTCCTGGAAAAGAACAATCTGATCGATGCCTATGTGCGTCCCGTCGCGTGGCGGGGCTCGGAAGAACTCAGCGTTCCGGCACGCAAGAACAAGATCCATGTGGCGATCGCGGCCTGGGTCTGGCCCAGCTATTTCTCGGTCGAGGAGAAGCTCAAGGGCATTCGCCTGGAATGGAGCAAGTGGAAGCGCCCGAGCCCGGAAACCATTCCGTCTTCGGCCAAGGCTGCGGGTCTTTACATGATTTGCACGCTGTCCAAGGACGCCGCCATGGCCAATGGCTATGCCGATGCGCTGATGCTGGACTATCGCGGCTATGTGGCCGAGGCGACCGGCGCCAATGTGTTCTTCGTCAAGGGCAAGGACATCACCACGCCGACGCCGGACTGCTTCCTCAACGGCATCACGCGGCAGACGCTGATCGCGCTGGCCAAGGAGAACGGCTTTACCGTCACCGAGCGGCACATCATGCCCGAGGAACTGAGCCAGTTCGACGAATGCTTCCTGACCGGCACGGCCGCCGAAGTGACGCCGGTGTCGCTGATCGGCGAGTACAAGTTCACGCCGGGCGATGCCTGCCGGACGCTCATCGACGCCTACGCGGCTGCGGTGACGCCCAAGAAGGCGGCGGCGGAGTAAGGATTTCTTGCTCAACTGAGATTGAAAGGCCGGGCCCCAGGGCCCGGCTTTTTACGCAGATCGCTTTACTTCGGGCTTTACTACAAGAATGGCGCGCTCACCAAAATACTCGTTGTAGTGCTTATGAAGTTTCTCGATAAGCACGTTGCCCCTTTCGACGTCGACCGGTGCGGATTTCATCATCAGTGTAAGAATATCGTTCATCTGATACGCTTTAAACTGAGCGATTGCCGCATCCTTCCCCCTGAATTCGCTACTCCAACTGCCGTCCGGCATTTGAACCGAATGCTGGGCGGCGAAAGTATCCCATTCGGCCCGATGACGGCTGTAGGTTGTGAAGGCCGCGTCTAGCGTCGCCACTTTATCCGCAAGCAACAAACAATCCTGCAATAAACCGCCTCGCCTGCTATTTACCAGGAAAACCAAATCTTCTCGCCCAAAAGAAGGAAGCGGTCTGTCTGGTGTGATGAATGGTGTCACATATGCAAATAGATCATTACTTTCTGGTGGTTTGCGCTCCAACGCCTCTTCAATCATCTTTTGGATTGTATAGGCATGGTTTGTGAGCTCGACCGCAGAGTTTACGACCCCGATGGCGATGCCGTGTTCGGCAGCAACTCGCGCTTCGGTATCTCTACGGAGCGTTTCTCTATTTGACTGTCGGGCCAGCAAATACGATATGCCACCACCCAGTATCGTGCCACCGAACCCCGCAATCATAGTGCTTCCCGAGGACGATTCTGCGAACAGCGCTAGCTTGGAGAACAACAATCCTTGGGTCAGGTCGTTGATCAATCCGCCGTAGCCCCATAGAACAAATACCGCGTAAGCTGCAAGAGCGACGAACTGTACGTGCCAGGTCATCATTTCTCTGCCTTTGGAACTGTGGATGTGCCGTCCGCCCACCGCTCCCGGGCTGTGTCGTCTTCCACATTCGCATCGACCCAGCGCAGTCCTGTCGGCGTTTCCTCCTGTTTCCAGAAGGGGGCGCCGGTCTTGAGGTAGTCCATCAGGAACTGGGCTCCCTCGAAGGCGGCCTGGCGATGGGGGGCCAGCGTTGCCACCATCATGATGGTCTCGCCCGGCACCAGTCGACCATGACGATGGATGATCAGGGCGTCGATAAGCCCGAAGCGGGAAAGGGCCGTTTCTCGGATCGCGGCAAGCTCATTTTCGGCCAACTCGGGATAGCATTCGAGGATGAGCGCCGTGATCGGATCATTGGGCTTCGAGCGGACGATGCCGGTAAAGGTGACCATGGCGCCCGCTCCGACATGAGCGGCCTGAAAGCTATTGGCTTCGGCACCGGGATCGAAGGGCTCTTGCGTGACGCGGATCATCTCAACCGCCGGTCATGGGCGGGAGGATGGCGATCTCGCGGGCACCCGCAATGGGGGTGTCCCAGGGGACGATGCGGGCATCGCGCGAGAGCTTGAAGATGGCTGGATTGGCCATGGAGATGTCCAGGGCTTCGTCCTGGGTCCTGAGCCAGGTGACAAGATCTGCCAGGGTGACGACTTCCGGCGGCGGCGACACCTCGTCGCTGGACCGGTTGAGTCGCTCCCGCAGCCAGGCGAAATAGAGCACCTTCATTTGCCGACGCCCGACAGATGCGGCCAGGAGGCGCGGAGGTAGTCCCAGCCGGTCCAGAGGGTGATGGCACCCGCAATCCAGAGAACTAGATCTGAAACGAGATTGAGACCGGGCACGATGGGTTCGGCGAGAACGACGCCCAGCGCCACCAGTTGGATGGTGGTCTTCCACTTGGCAAGCCTGGTAACGGGCAGGACCACGGTCTTGTTGCCAAGGAATTCGCGCAGGCCCGGAATGAAGGTCTCTCGGAAGAGAATGGCGACGGCCGGAATCAAATCGAGTGCCGACAGACTGCGGTCCCATGCGAGGACAGCAATGAGGATGATCACGAGGATCTTGTCGGCGATGGGGTCGAGCATGCGCCCAAGATCAGAATATTGATTCCAGGCGCGCGCAAGATAGCCGTCGACCCAGTCGCTCACGGCCGCGACGATGTAGAGAAACAGCGCGAGCGAGCGCGCTAAGGGTTCGCCCCACATCACCAGGGCCGCGATGGGTATGATCGCCGCAATGCGGGCGATCGTAATGATGTTGGGGACGAGGGTGAGCGGGTTCCGGTTCATGGCGGGAGAGAACAGGATGGCGGGGGAGGGGTCAAGGGGCGTTGCCCGGTATCCCGCGCGCGGAGGGGATGGCACCCCCACCCTGCTCGATTCAACGGACTTAGCGTGCCGCTAACTCCAATCTCGCCTCCCTCCCCACAAATGGGGAGGGTGACGAAGGAACCGAAGCGCCGCAGCCTGCGCCTCCCTCCCCTTGTGGGGAGGGAATGAGGGTGGGGGTGACTACGCCACAGCCTGAGTATTGACCGAACGCCGCTTTTGCACTGCATCGGCCAGATCGCGGAGCGCGGTCACCGTGGTATCCCAATCGATGCAGCCATCGGTGATGGACTGGCCATAGACGAGCTCCTGACCGGGAACGAGATCCTGGCGACCAGCCACGAGGTTGGACTCGATCATGACGCCGATGATGCGCTTGTCGCCATTGGCCAATTGGGTGCCGATTTCGGCGAGGACCTGCGGCTGAAGCTCCGGCTTTTTGGCGGAATTGGCGTGGCTGGCGTCGATCATGATGGCGGGGTTCAACCCGGCCTTAACAGCCGCCGCGGCGGCGGCGTCCACGGAATCTGCGTCGAAATTGGTGGTTTTCCCGCCGCGAAGGATGATGTGGCAGTCCTCATTGCCGGTGGTGGCCGCAATGGCGGAGCGCCCATCCTTGGTGACGGCCATGAAATGATGCGGCTGGGAGGCAGAGAGCACGGCGTCGAGCGCGATTTTCACATTGCCGTCGGTGCCGTTCTTGAATCCGACGGGACAGGAGAGGCCGGAGGCTAGTTCGCGATGGATCTGGCTTTCGGTGGTTCGCGCGCCGATGGCGGCCCAGGCGACCAGGTCGGCGATGTATTGAGGTGTCGTCATGTCGAGGAATTCGCAGGCGGCGGGCAGGCCGAGATTGGCGATGTCGAGCAAGAGGGTGCGGGCGGCGTGCAGGCCCTGAGTGATGTTGAAGCTGCCATCGAGATCAGGATCGTTGATCAGACCCTTCCAGCCCACCGTGGTCCGGGGTTTCTCGAAATAGACGCGCATGATGATTTCGAGTTCGCCCGCGAGTTCCTCGCGCAGGGCGACGAGACGGCGCGCATAATCCATCGCCGCCTTCGGGTCATGGATCGAGCAGGGCCCGACAACGACGGCAAGGCGGTCATCGGCGCCAGTGAGGATGTTGTGGACGTCATGCCGGGCAGCGATGACGGTGCGGGTGGCTGCATCGGTGCGCGGATGAGTGCGCATCACCTCGATGGGCGTGGGCAGCGGCTTGATTTCAGTGATCCGGAGATCGTCGGTGGATTTGAGCATTTTCGTCGGTCCTCTGGGAGATGTTCCGGAGGGGCCAACAAAAAAGCCGCCTCGGAAGTCGGGCGGCTGGCTTGCGATTGGGTGGTCTTTGTGTGGTCAGATCACGCGCGCGCATTAGCCTCCGCCGGGAGCGGATAGCTAAAGTACCAAAAGAAGGTCGCGGTGTTGATCATGCGCGGGAAGGTAGCGGCGAGTCGGAGACTTGTCGAGTCCCGACTTTGGTAGGGGCCCTCGGGTGGAGCCCGAGGGCAGAACTGTGTTTGTTGGTGCCTACAGCCGCGCCTTGCCGGTATCACCCATGTCGGGCTTGGCGCCGGTGGCGGCGGCGGTCAGCATTTTGGCGGCAGAGACGAGCATGTTGGGGCTGTCCCAGACCTCGCCATCTTCAGGGGTGACCTTGAGCAGGCGAATGCTCGGATCGCTGGCATCGTCCCACCAGGCCTGGTCGAATTTGCTCCAGAGCTCTTCAATTTTGGCGCGATTGTTGGAGACCTCGGCGTCGCCAGCAATGACCACGTATTTGTGGCCACCATTGTCTGCCCAGGCGAGCGAGACGTGGGGGTAGCTCTCGATCTCGGTCAGCTTGTGGCCTTCCAGGTCGGTCAGGAAGTAGATGGCGTGCTCATCGCGCCGGACGCGGGCCGACATGGGCCGGCTGCGCTGCTGGCTGCCATCCCAGGTGGTCAACATGCAGATGTCGATCTTGTCGGCGAGGTCCCAAATGCGGTCGAGCGCCTCCTGGGGCGAGAGGGTGTCGTTGTTGCGGTTTGTCATGGTGGCACTCCTTGATGCTGGTGCAAGGAGAACGAGCCA
The DNA here is from genome assembly GCA_913055595.1 of uncultured Altererythrobacter sp. Lineage (GTDB taxonomy): Bacteria > Pseudomonadota > Alphaproteobacteria > Sphingomonadales > Sphingomonadaceae > Alteraurantiacibacter. The sequence continues at coordinate 16,081 of CAJXLD010000005.1, read as the reverse complement.
TGTCTGTGTCGGTTGCCGGGCACGGCATAGGTGTCGATCACTTGTGTGCGTCAGCGTCGGTGTCAGCCACCGGCGCCCTGATAGTTGCGCAGGCAGTGGCGCCAATGTGCCATGGCGATAAGCACAAAGAGCGGGCCGATAGCGAGCGAGGCGGGACCAGCCCAATCGCCGAGTAGGGGCACGGGTTTGCCGAGCGCGACGGCGGTGGGGATGAAGGCCAGGAAGCCCAGCGGCGCAAAGGTGATCATCAGCACCTGAAGGGGAAGCGGAAAGATGTTGAGCGGATAGCGCGCCAGTTCCCAGAAGCCGAAGAAGATCGAAAACAGGTGGCGGGAGCGGACCCAGACAAGGGCGGTGGCGCCGATCATGGTCATCAGGGCGGCAGTGAGCATGGCCGCGCTGATCAGGGCGGCAAGGAAGTAGAGGGCGGTCAGCATAGTCCAGTCGGCGCTGACCTGGGTGAGCGACCAGATCATCAAGCCAAGGGCGAGGATGATGTGTCCACCATAACCGATGTTGAGGCCGGAAAAAGCGATGAACAGCCAGGGGCCGACTGGCTTGACCAGTATGGCGTCAAAGGTGCCCAAGCGTACTTTTTCTTCGATGTCTCGGAACTGCACAAAGCTCAGGGCGGCACCCAGCGAGTAGGCCAACAGATGGAAGGCGAGCAAGAGGGCCATTTCCGGCCAGGCCCAGCCGCCAAGAGTTTCAAAGCGGAAGATGATGATGGCTATCGCCGCATACATGGCTGCGTAGCTGAAGGCCTGTGACAGCCAGGCCAGCAGCATGGCGCCGCGATATTCCATGCGGGTGCGCACATAGATGCCGACCAGATGCGGGATAAGGGCAAGGCTCCTGAGCATGGTCAGCCCCCCTGCACCACGAGGCGATGGCGCGCACGCGCCCACAACCAGGCAAGGAAGCTTCCCAAAGCGACAAGCCAGACCAGGCCGATGCCGAGATGGGTCCAGCTCTGCCCCGCGTCGAGTTTCCCCAGATAGACGGCGGATGGGTAGTAGCTCACCCAGGCGAAGGGCAGGTATCCGAGGGCGGCGGCGAGTTGGGAAGGCATGAACCAGAGCGGCACGATGGCCCCGGAACAAAGGGCCATGATACCCCTGAGGAACCATTCAAGGGCAAAGACCGTCAGCAGCCAGAAGGCAAGGAGCCCGGCCAGACAGGCCAGGCAAAACAGGATCAGCCAGGAAAGGGCCGCATACGGCAGAAACATGAGCCCGTGAAAGAGACTAGCTGGCGGCAGCAGGCCAACCGTCAGCGCGACGATGATAGCCACGGGCAGGGTGATGACGATCTGGTCGAAGGCATATTGGCCGAAGTGGTTGGCCGCCAGAAAGCCGGGGTACTGGAAGGGTTTGAGGAGGAAGACTGTAACGTCCCCAGTGCGGACGGATTCGCCAAGCTCGTTGATGAGACGATCGGTGCGCCAGTTGAGCAGGGAGCCGGCCAAGAGTACATAGGTGATCATATCGGGCAGGCTGACGCCAGCAACAGAACTCGCCCCGGCAAAGGCGGCCGTCCAGATCGCGATGTAGGCGAAAGTGGCGACGAGTTCTCCGAAGACACTGGCCCAGACCTGGTTACGATAGGCCAGGCGCGCCTGGAAGGCGGTGGTGGTGAAGGCGGGATAGGCGCTCAGTCTCATGGCGCCGCCCCGGCGAGGCTGGGCTTATTCTGGTAGAAGGTGCGGATAACCTCCTCGATATCGGGCTCATCGAGCTTGACGTCCTTCAGGCCGTGGCCGCGGCCGACTTCGTTGAGGACGTCGATCAGGGAGACGGTTTCATCTTCGAGGACGAAGTGCTTGGCGGCGCCTTCATCAGCGGAGAGCGTCGCCGTGGTCAGGACCAGCGGGCCGGGATCGGTAGCAAATTCCAGAGTCAGGCGGCGGCGCGAGCCGAGACTGGCGCGCAGGCGCTTCAGCTCGCCGTCGAACAGCAGCTTGCCCTCATCGACCATGATGAGGCGCGGACAGATTTCCTCAATGTCCACCAGGTCATGCGTGGTGAGGATGATAGTGGTGCCGCGCTCGCGATTGATCTCGGCGAGGAATTTCCTGACCGCATCCTTGGCCACAACGTCCAGGCCGATGGTCGGCTCGTCGAGGAACAGAATTTTTGGGTCGTGCAGGAGCGCCATGGCGATTTCGGCCCGCATACGTTGGCCCAGGCTGAGCTGGCGAACGGGCCGATCAAGGAAAGACGCCATGTCCAGCATGGCAGTGAGATAGGCAAGGTTGTCGGCGAAGCGGGCCTCTGGAATGTCGTAGATATGGCGATTGAGGTCGTAGCTGTCGCGAACGGGCAGATCCCACCAGAGCTGGCTGCGCTGGCCAAAAACAACGCCGATCTCGGCGGCATTGGTCATGCGGTGAGTGTGGGGCTCGCGACCGAGAACCGAAAGTGCACCGGCGCTGGGGGTGAGGATGCCGGTCATCATCTTGATCATGGTCGATTTGCCGGCACCATTGGGGCCGAGATAACCGACGGCCTCACCAGCGCCTATTGCGAAGGATACGCCGTCGACCGCACGGATTTCAGAGTAGTCGCGCGAGAACAGGCTTCTCACTGCACCGCTGAAGCCGGATTGCCGCTTGAGCTGACGAAAGGTCTTGCCCACGCCATCGGCGGAGATGATTGGTAACATCGGGTGGCTCCCCTTGGGAAAGGGAAGCTAAACCGATTCTTCTCTGGATGTGGGCCTTTATACTGGGCCGGCCATATTGAACTGCTGCAACTGCAGTATGGTTACTTCGCCATCCCATTCGGGCCAGTGTGTGTGGTGGAGTTCAACGAAACGCTGGGTCCACCTGACGATTTCCTCGTAGGTGTCGAGTTCGTAGATGGCGTAGCCACCGACCATTTCCTTAGCCTCGGCGTATGGGCCATCGGTGATCATCTGGCCCTTTTGGGTGGTGATGGTGGCCGCAAGGGCCATGCCGCCGGTTTCCATCATGGAAAGACCCGCTTCCATGCCCAGTTTGGTGATCGCCTCCATGAGCTGTGGCGGCGGATAGACCGCGACGTCCGGGTTGAGCGTCTTGACCATGGTGATGAATTTCATTGCGGGTCTCCCTTGGGTGTTATGCCGATGCGACGAATGGGGGGCGCGGATTTCGACAATATTTCTGCCGGTGAGCCTTACACCCCCACCCTAGTTTTGCTAGGGCCTGCCTGCCTAGCGTCGCTACCCTCACCACAAGGGGTAGGGAGGGGATGAACACCGGCGCTGGGGGACCGAGATTACGTCCGGTTGAAGTGATCGTAGACCATTTGCGCCATCGCCTTCGAAATTGTCGGCACCGCCTCCAGATCGGCGAGCGAGGCGCGGGAGACGGCCTTGGCGGAGCCGAAATGGTTGAGTAGCGCCCGCTTGCGGGCCGGGCCGATGCCGCCGATCTCAGCGCCGAGATTGACGTATTGCCCGTCGAAGACGACGCCGAAGGCACTGCCGTCGCCGGCATCCGTTTCGCGCCAGCCTTCGACCCGTCCGGATATTGCGAATTCAAGCAGGTCGAAGATCTCGCTCGGGCCGAGATCCAGGTTGACCGTGCCGCCATTGACCGTCGAGCTGCCCTCGACCGACAGCGGCACGAAGGCGTAGGCGCCGATCGTCCATGTCCACGGCGAGGCGGCAGCCAGCGGCGGGTCATTCCACGCTTGCGGCAGGTCCGATGCGGTCGCCGTGAAGGGCGAACCGGACAGCCCGGCAAGGATGGCCGCAGCGGCGGTGGCCGCCTTCACAAGCCTCGATCCCTTCGGCATCTGCGCAGCCATCCCGGTCCCCTTCCCACCTTCCTGTACACTGCTGTACATTCAAGGAACTGTACATCAATGTCCAGTGATGGGCGACTTGGTAGAATTACCTAGGGCCCGAACCGCCGCTCGCGGCTATTGTCGCCGCGGCCGGACAGCGGTCGGCGCCGCAATGCGGCGGTCTGAACGGGAACGAAATCGAATGAAGGCCGATAACGGCAGAGGGTTCAAATCGAAGGCCGACTGGCTGGAGGCGGGGCTCGGCCTCCTGTCGGAGGGCGGCGTCGACCGGGTCAAGGTCGACGTGCTCGCCCGCAGGCTCGGCATTGCCAGGAGTGGCTTCTACTGGCACTTCGGCAACCGGCAGAACTTCCTGGACCAGTTGATCGACTTCTGGGCGGAAAGCTCAACCGGCGCAGTGACCGATGACCTCGCGCTTCAGGAACGCGCGCCGCGCGATCGGCTGATAACCGTCGCCAGGCTTGTGCGCGACCGGCAGCTCGCCCGTTACGATCTGGCCGTGCGCAACTGGGCCGTGACGGACGAAAAGGCGGAACGGGTCGTACGCGCCGCTTTCGGCCGCCGCCGGGATTACGTTGCGGCGATCTTTCGGGAACTCGGATTCGAGGGGATCGAAAACGACAGCCGTGTCTCGCTGTTCGTCTGCTTTCACATCTGGAACGGCTTTACCTATTTCGAACCGACGCCGGATGCCGACGTGGTGCTGGCCAAGCAGGTCGATCTGCTGATCAGCAGCAACCCGAAACCATAGCGCTGCTCGCCCAGCGCGTGCGAGGCGAGCATACGTCTCGAACTGGTTGCCGTTGCGTTCCGACTCCTCCAGAGCCCTGTCCACAGGATCGCGGGACTTCCGTTAAGTCAGCACTTGTAAATGACGATGCATGAGCCGGTCCGCGGCGGCGCGGATGGCGTTTTTCCTTGGCAGCTCTCGGGAAAACGGCCGCGATCGACGGCCGGCGGGTGCAAGTGTGTGAGATTGCATCAATATTGCGCTAACCCTTATTCAAAGCCGTGCAAATAATTGGGGTTAAAACGCCCTCCGGTCAGCTTAGATTAAGTGCGGACCGATATGGTGCGAGGCGATGCTTCGCAAACGAACAAAAAACACGCCCGCACGCTCGCACCCTGCTCACGAATGGCTAAAATTCGCTCGTTGACGAGACATATTGCCGAGTTCCTGTTCGGGTCTGGTATCGATCTCGACGGGCTCGACGAACGGGATTTGCGCTGGATCCGTGCCGCGCAGATCGACGCGGTGGTCCAGCTCGTGCCGCTGACCATGACGATCAACGTCATGAATGCGGCGATCGTCGTTTTCGTGTTCTGGAAGACCGGGTCCGCAGCCTTCCTGATCGCCTGGAGCGTTACCCTCGCACTGGTGGCTGCCGCTAGCGTTCTTTCGTGGCGGCGGTCGCGGCGCAAGCGGCCCAAGAAAGCCTCGGCCCGCGCCATACGGCGCATGATCCTGCACGCCACCGTGCTGGGGGCGCTATGGGGCATCGCCCCGCTGGTGCTGTTTCCAGGCGCCGGGCTGATGGAGCAGCTGATCCTCGCCTGTCTGGTGGCCGGAATGATATCCGGCGGCGCCTTCGGCCTGTCGACCGTTCCGGCCGCAGGGCTGGCCTATACCTGGACCATCGTGATCGCGTCGATGGGCGCCCTGTTCCTGGCCGGCGAACAGACATTCGCCTTCACGGCGGTCCTGCTGCTGCTCTACACGCTTTTCATCTCCCGCAACCTGGTCGCGCACGGCACCCTGTTCGCCGATCACCTTCGCGACCGACTGCGGCTCAAATCGCAGAGCGAAGTTATCGGGCTGCTCCTCAAGGATTTTCAGGAACATGCCAGTGACTGGCTCTGGGAAACCGATGCAAGCGGTGCGCTTGTCCGGGTTTCCGATCGCTTCGCCAATGCCGCCGGCAAGACGCCCGAAGAGATGGAGGGCGCCCCGTTCTGTCACGTGATCGACTGCAACCGCGACCAGCAAACGCCGGAAATCGAGGACATCATCGATCACATGACCGCGCAGAGCGCCTTTCGCGACCTGCTCGTGCCGATCCGGGCCGGGGCGCACTGGCGCTTCTGGTCGCTGTCCGCCAAGCCGGTCTACGACGCCACCGGCGAATTCACGGGATATCGCGGCGTCGGCGCCGATGTGACCGAGAAACGGCTGGCGGACGATCGCATTTCCTATCTGGCCCGCTACGACATCGTGACCGGGCTGCCGAACCGGGCTTCGTTTCGCGAGGCCGTCGACCGGACGCTCGCGGACGTGCGGGAAAACGAGGCCTCGGCGGCTGTCCTGTTCATCGACCTCGATCAGTTCAAGGCGATCAACGACACGCTCGGCCACGACGTCGGCGACGCGCTTCTGAAGGGCGTCGGTGAACGGATCAACGACTGCGCCCGGAAGGAAGATGTCGTGGCCCGGCTGGGCGGCGACGAATTCGCGATCGTTCAGTCGCTTCCCAACGAGCCGACCGCGACGCTGGCGCTGGCGCGGCGGCTGATGGACGCCTTCAAGGAGCCGCTCACCCTGGACCAGGGCGATATCGTCATCGGCGCCAGCGTCGGGATCGCCTTCGCGCCGGCCGACGGACAGGACGCCGACGTGCTGATGCGGAACGCCGACCTTGCCCTCTACGGGGCCAAGGCGGACGGCGCGGGCACCTACTGCTTTTTCGAGCCGGAAATGGAGGCGGTGGCACACCGGCGTCGCGATCTCGAGGTCGGCCTGCGGGCAGCCGTCGAGAACGACGAACTGGATCTCGCATTCCAGCCCATCGTCGATCTGGACACCGGACGCGTGACCTGCTGCGAGGCGCTGGTGCGCTGGCGCTCGCCGGAGTGGGGCGAGGTCTCCCCGGCGGAGTTCATCCCGGTCGCCGAGTCGACCGGCCTGATCGCGGCGATCGGCGAATGGGTCCTGCGCGAGGCGGTCAAGACGGCGCGGAACTGGCCCGACGGCACGACGGTCGCGGTCAACCTGTCGCCGGTTCAGTTCCGTCAGCAAAAGCTGCTGGCCAACGTGGTCGACGCGCTGGTGAACAGCGGACTGCCGCCGCAGCGGCTCGAGCTGGAGGTCACCGAGTCGATCTTCCTGGACGGCAGCGAGCAGACGTTGGAGATGCTGAACCACCTGCGTACGCTCGGCGTACGAATCGCGCTCGACGATTTTGGCACCGGCTATTCGTCGCTCAGCTACCTGCGCCGGTTCCCCTTCGACCGGATCAAGATCGACAAATCCTTCATCGACCATATCGCGACGCAGGGCGAAAGCGTGGCGATCATCCGGTCGATCGTGGCGCTGGCGAACGGGCTCGGCATGACGACAACCGCCGAAGGCGTGGAAACCGAAGCCCAGATCGAACAGTTGCGCGAGCTCGGCTGCACGCGCATCCAGGGCTATGTGTTCTCGCCGCCGCTGCCGGCATCGGGCATCGCGGAACTGGCGGCCAAGCCCATGGTCCTGCCGACGGCCGGCGGTTCGGTGACCGCGATCGCCGACCGCGCCCGCGCGGTATGACCCCGGCGCAGACAATCAGTTGAAGGCCGGCCGCTGCACATGGCGGAACAGGGCGACGGCTGCCGCGGCTGTCAGGCTGAGCCCCGGACTGCGCCGGGCCGCGGCGGCGCGGGCGGAATGGTCGCGCGCCGCGCAGTCGCTCGCGGCCTGTTCCAGCCAGTTGCCATAGAGTCGATGGGCCTCGTCGCGCCAGACGGCGACCGGCCGCCGGTTCGGATCGCCGTCCGGGAAGTAGTTTTCCGGCAGGCTCGGCGCCCGGTCGGCGACGATGTCGCGAACATATTCGTCGGCCAGCGCGGTCGCGTCGTATTCGGGGTGATTGAACAGATAGGCGGAGTGATACTCCGGGTCCTCGACGAGACCGAGGCCACTGTCCGGCGACACCGCCATGACGCGCAGGCCGGCGGCCGCGGGAAGGTCCTCGCAGCGGATCTCCGTGTGGCGCGAAACCGGCATCGTCATGGCACCGTTCAACCCGCCGAGCAGGCCCGACCCGCCATACAGGCTGTGGCGGTAGACCCCGGAGCACTTGCGGCCGAGCGCGTGCTTTTGAACCCCGTGGCGGTGATAGAGCGCGGCCTGGGCGGCCCAGCACACGAACATCGAGCGCAGCGAACGCCGTTCCGCCCAGTCCAGGATGTCGCGCATGTCGTCCCAGTAGTCGACGTCTTCGAAGGCGAGCATCTCGACCGGCGCTCCGGTAACGATCAGGGCATCGAACAGCCGCCAGCGCGCTTCGCGCCAGGGGACGTAGAAGCGCCGCAGATGGCCGGCGTCGGTGTGCTGCCACTCGTGGTGCTCGGGGACGGTCAGGGTCAGCTCGACGAGGTTGTGCGAGGCCCCGATCATGCGCGCGAACTGCAGTTCGGTGCGCGGCTTGTCGGGCATCAGATTGACCAGCAGCACACGCAAGGGCTCGCATCCGGGATGGCCGGAAGCGGGATGGAACACGGTGACGCCCTCGCGCCGCAATGTATCGGCGGCGGGCAGTCCGGCGGGGAGAATGATCGGCATTGCATGGCTCCCTGGGTAGATGGCGCCGCAAATCCGGCATCCGGCCCGGCAGTTGTGCCGGACCGGACGCCGCAGTCCCGGTTCAGGCGGCCCTGGCCGTGCCGGAGGTTGCGGCCTCAAGCGCCTGGTCGAGGTCGGCCAGGATGTCGTCGACATGCTCGATGCCGACCGACAGGCGGACGTAGCCGGGGGTGACACCGGACGCCATCTGCTCCTCGGGTGAGAGTTGCTGGTGCGTGGAGCTGGCCGGATGGATCGCCAGCGTGCGCGTGTCACCGATATTCGCGACGTGATAGACGAGCTGCAGCGCATCGATGAAACGCAGGCCCGCCTCGCGGCCGCCGGAGAGTTCGAAGCCGACCAGTCCGCCGTAGCTGCCGTTGAACACGGCGTCCGCACGGCGGCGGGACTCGTCCTCCATGTGACCGGGGAAGATCACACGGGTGACAGCGGGATGGCGGTCCAGGAAGTCGGCGACGGCGACCGCGTTGCGGCTGTGCTCGCGCATCCTCAGCGGCAGCGTCTCCAGGCCCTGGATGAACTGGAAGGCATTCATCGGGCTCATCGCCGAACCGAGGTCGCGCATCAGCGTGACGCGCGCCTTGAGAATGTAGGCGATCGGGCCGAGCGGCTTGACGGCCTGCGTCCACACCGCCCCGTGGTAGCTCGGATCGGGCTGGTTGAGCAGGGGGAAGCGGTCGGCGTGCTTCTCCCAGTCGAACCGGCCGGAATCGATGATCATGCCGCCGATCGAGGTGCCGTGCCCGCCGATATACTTGGTGGTGGAATAGACGACGATATGGGCGCCGTGGTCGAACGGGCGGCAGAATACGGGCGCCGCCGTGTTGTCCATGATCAGCGGCACGCCCAGTTCCTCGCCGATGGCCGCGACCTCGACGATCGGGAAAGCGACGAGCTTCGGATTGGCCAGCGTCTCGGCGTAGTAGGCGCGGGTCTTGTCGTCGGTGGCGCGGCGGAAGTTCTCCGGGTCGGCTGGATCGACGAAGCGGACCTCGATGCCCATCGTCTTCAGGGTATTGGCGAACAGGTTCCAGGTGCCTCCGTAAAGATCGGTGGAGGAAACCACGTTGTCGCCGGCCTGGGCTATGTTCTGGATCGAGATCGCGGAAGCCGCCTGGCCCGAGCTGGTGGCAAGCGCCGCGACGCCGCCCTCGAGGGCCGCCATGCGCTGCTCGAGCACGTCCGTCGTCGGGTTCATGACGCGGGTATAGATGTTGCCGAGCTCTTCCAGCGCGAACAGCTTGCAGGCATGCTCGGTATTGTCGAACTGGTAGGACGTGGTCTGATAGATCGGCACCGCCACCGAATTGGTGGTCGGATCGGATCGGAATCCGGCGTGAATTGCCAGCGTCTCGGGCTTCATGTCGGTCATTGCTCGTTACCTTCGCGTGTCGGCCCGGCGGGAGGTCCAGGCGGATCTTTGTTCAACGGTTCCGGGGTCGCGAACAGACGCCCCGGTGTCAGCGGGACCTTTTTGAGCCTGCAAGGTTTCGGCCCGATGTCGCGACAGAGCGAAATTGTTTCTAAATGGTAACAGTGACGAAATACGTCGAAGCGCGGTCGCCGTTCTTGACCCGGTTCTCCTAATGGAAAACAATCCTGCAAGTACCCATCTCAACACCGCCTGCGGTAACTTCCCTGCCCATATGCGATTTCAACGCCAAATACTCCTGACGGCATATGCCGGCGTGCTGATTGCTCTTGCCGCCACACCTATGGCCGACGCTGCTCCGCAGGATGTGATTTTCGCCGGTTCGATGGCAGCATCGGCCGTACGCAACAATGCCGAAAATGCGTGGTGTGCGGCCGAACCCGGCCCCTCGACGTTCGAACAGAGGCAAACGGGGCAGCGGAATGTGACGTTTCCGGAGATCTCGTATTTCCAGGATGGTAAGTTCTACAAGCTGACCGGACTTGCGCGACTCGACTTCAACAGCGCCAGTGCGGGCGTCGCACGGTTCGAATTCGCGGGCACACTTCCGGCGAACGTCAGGCGGCCGGCCTTCTCGAATTTCACGCAGTCCTTCAAATCACAGTCGGGACGGCTGCGGGTATCATTCAACCTCAACTTCGCGGACTGCGTCTTGCCGGTTGAAGCGGTCTACAGAGATTGATGATGACGTTGGCGAAATCGACAGGGCCGGCCCGCCGGATCCGGGAAACGGTAATGTTTTTAACCGTTGCGGCAGCGCTGAGCGCAGGAACAGCGCAGGCCCAGACGACACCGACCTATATCGGCGAGATCAAGACCTTCGCCTTTCTCTACTGCCCGGAGAATTTCGTTCCCCTGAACGGCCAATTGCTCTCGGTCGCCGAATATCCGTCCCTGTTCTCGCTGCTGGGAACGACCTACGGCGGCGACGGGCGCACAACCTTCGGCCTGCCTATGGTCAAGCCGGATCGCGATGCGAAGCAGAATCAGTTGATCCGATGCATCGCAGTCGCAGGCGAGTTTCCCGCCAGACCCTGAACCAGGGGCGCGCAGATTAGTCTGCAAGCCTCTCAGCAAAGGCCAAGCCGGGACCGGTGAAGGCGGCCTGCGCGACCGGTCAGATTCCGCCTCGGACTTACCTGTCCGCTGCAAACATGTAGCCGGCGCCGCGTACGGTCTTGATGATCTGCGGCTTGGCCGGATCTGGCTCCACTTTGCGGCGAAGCCGGGCGATACGGATGTCGATCGACCGGTCGAACGGCTCCCAGCCTCGGTTGTGTGCGAGGTCGAGAAGCTGATCGCGGCTCAGCACCCGGTTGGGATGCTCGGCGAACGCCTTCAGCAGGTCGAACTCCATCGAGGTGATCGGGATGTCGGCGCCGTCGGGGCCTTGCAGCCGGTGCGACTCGATGTCGAGCGAGCAGTTTCCGAAAACCGCCGTGCGCGGACCGTTGTTGTCATTCGCCGGGCCGGCCTTGTCGCGCGGGACGCCGCGCCGCAGGACCGCCTTGATGCGGGCCAGCAATTCGCGCATGTCGACGGGCTTGGCCAGATAGTCGTCGGCGCCCATCTCGAGCCCGACGATCCGGTCGACCACTTCGCCGGCCGCCGTCAGCATCATGACGGCGACGTCATGATTGGCGCTCAGGTAGCGGGCGATCGACAGACCGTCCTCCTCGGGCATCGCGATGTCGAGCAGGATCAGGTCAGCCGATTCGACCTCCAGGAGCGCGCGCAGGGCCGGGCCGCCGTCGACACAGGTCACGCGATATCCCTTCATCTGAAGGTATTCGCGCAGGGTCTCGCGGATATCGGCCTCGTCGTCGCAAACGACGATGTGCTGCATGGCTTCGGCCGTTTCCGTCGGTGCCGGCCGGGAGGCTGAGGCCAGCTCAGTTCCAGCAATCATTGGTCCAGCTCCTCATTCGAAGTCTTCATCTCGTGCAGCATCTGCCGCACAAGATCGCGAACGTCTCGCGGGGTGATCGGCTTTTCGATGTAGGGCCGCGACGACTCCTGCAGGAAGGTGCGGATGCGGGCGCTCATCGTGTCGCCGGTGATGAAGGCGATCCGCGAAACCATGTCGGGGTGGCCCTCGCGAATGGCGTCGAACATGGCCGGCCCATCGAGGTCCGGCATCCTCAGATCGGACAGCACAAGGTCGAAGCGGCGCGTGGCGATGAGATCGAGCGCCTGGCTGCCCGAATGGGCGATCTCGACCTCATGGCCTTCGTCGGCGAGGATGTCGGCCATCATCTCGGCAACGGCCACCTCGTCGTCGACGACGAGTATGTTGGCCGCCGGCGCGGCTTCCGTGCCCCGCTCGAGCGTTTCGGCCGCGGCCCGGTTCATGCGGGTGACCGGCATCCGGATGACGAAACTGGCGCCGCCGTCGATGCCGGAGTCGACTTCGATCGTACCGCCGTGCGTGGTGACGATGCGGTGGCAGAACGCCAGCCCGATGCCGGTGCCGGAACCGACCTGACGGGTCGTGAAGAACGGCTCGAAAATGCGCGAGCGGATATTCTCCGGAATGCCCGGACCGTTGTCCTTGATCTTGACCACCACCTCCCGGGTGCGCTCCCGGTAGCTGGTGATGATCTTGATGCGGCGGCTGCCCTTGGCTTCCTCGAGCGCCTTCTGGGCGTTGAGGATCAGATTGGTCAGCACCTGGTTGAGCTGGTCGGCATCGCCCCAGATCGGGGGGATATCCGGGCTCAGCGACAGGCGGATATCGATATCGGCGGCCCGCAGCGAATAGGCGGTGACCTCCATCGACAGTTCAACCACGCGGTTGAGGTCGACGGGACGGCGTTCCATCGGCTGCTGCCGGGCCATCGCCAGGAACGTGCGCACGATCCGCGAGCAGCGGTCGGCCGCGCCGCCGATCTTCTCGGCACGGTCGGCTATCGCCTTGTCCGTGGCGGTTTCCTTGAGCAGCAGCGCCTGGCCGACGACGACGGACAGCGGGTTGTTGAGTTCGTGCGCGACGGAGGCCAGCAGTTCGCCGAGGGCCGCCAGTTTCTCGCTCTGGTGGAGCGCCTCGCGCTGACGGGCGATTTCATCGTCGATCGCGCGACGCTCGGTCAGGTCATAGACCGACGTCACAACCGTTTCCTCGCCCATGTAGTCGATCAGCCGGGCGGAGATCGAGGCCCAGAACTCCTCGCCGTTGGCGCGGCGCATGAGCGCCTCGAACCCGTTGGTACCGCCCGCATACAGACGGTCGAGGAAGGCCTGCCGGTCCTCGCGGCGGACGAAATACCCGGTGGTATAGGACGGCCCGCCGTCCGCCGAGCGTCCGAACAGCGCCTGCGCTGCCGGGCTTTCGTAGATGATCAGACCGTCGCTTGCGCGGACCAGTCCGAGCGGCACGGGACAGGCCTCGACAGCCATGCGGATCGCGGATTCGCTTTCGTGCAGCGCCTTTTCCGCCTGCTTCAGCTTGGTGATGTCGGTCCGGATCGTGACGATGCCGCCGTCGGAAGTCTGAAAGGCGGACACAAGCCGCCAGCCGCCATCGGCAAGCTCGATCTCCGAGGGACCGGACGCCGGGTCGCCGAGCCGTTCGCTGACGGTATCTACATAGCCCTCCAGACCGTTTGTTAGGACGCCGTTGAGGGAGCGCACGTTCGGATAGAGCCGGGTGATCAGTTCCTGGCGCGACTTGCCGATCAGCTCTTCCGGAGCCGCATCATAGGGCTCGGCGAAGGCGCGGTTGCACAGGACCACCCGCTCCTCGGAATCGGAGATCGCGAAACCGGCCGGCAGGCTCTCGACCGCATCCTGCAGCATCTGCTGCAGGCGGCGCTGGGCAGCCTCCGCCTCGACCCGCTCGGAAAGATCGCGGATCTCGGCGACGATGAAGCTGGAGGCTTCCACCTCGACACGCCGCATCCGGACCTCGGCGGGGAAGCGCGAACCATCCTTGCGACGGGCCTCTGTTTCAAAGCAATCGCCCATCTCGGAAGTGGTCTCGCCGCGGCGATAGCGCTCGAAACTCTTCTTGCCGCGCTCGTAGTTCTCCTCGGTCAAGATCAGGTCGCACAGGAGAACGCCCTTGGTTTCCGCGGCGCGGTATCCCAACATCTCTTCAGCGGCTGCGTTGAAGTCGATGACGAGGCCGTCGGAATCCATGGTGATGATCGCGTCGACCGAGGCGTCGACGATCGCACGGTTGATGGCGTGCGCCCGCTTTAGATCGAACTCGGCTTCCTTTTCCTTGGTGATGTCGATGACACAGCCGACATATTCCGACTGCATCTCGTTGACCGCGCTGGTACCGGCGCCGTCGTTGGGATCGGTCAGGCGCTGCTGGTCACGCAGCCACACGCACCGGCCGTCGGCGGTACGGAACCGGTACTCGTGAACGACGACGCCCTCGGCGACGAGCTTCTCGAGGGCCCGCACGTAGCCGGGCTGATCGTCAGGATGAACGAGATTGCGCCAGATGCTGGCCGGGCCGATCAGCTCGGCGGCCGGCCATCCGACCACCGACTCGGCATTTGCGCTCATGAAATGGACAGTTCCGGGGGCTTCCATCTTGCCGCTGTAGAGCAGCGCCGGCGATTTGGAGGCGGCGAAATCAAGCAGAGTCCGGCTGCGGTCCGAGTCGGCGGAGGGCCGACCCGCACCCGTTTGCGGCTGGGCATCCGGATGACCATCCGGGCGTTTGCCCGAACGCTCCGATGAGACCGCGACGGGTTGCTGTTCCCCCAACTGCCTTAACTCCCTGAAATTCGAGCCTGGACTATCCCCTCTCGAACCGCCGACTCCGCCTGCTTCCCGCCCGGCGGGAGGCGATAATCCGTGTAGTCCTGTAGGTGAAGTTTTTTTCAGGTTGGCGTCGAACAGTTGGCGAATTGTTTCAATTGTTTCAAATTCCTGCCCGGCCCGGTCAGCAGGCCGGGCAGGATTTCGTGCAGTACTGGAGCGCTTCCGCGCCATAGAAAGCGGCGCTTTCATCATGCCGCGACAAGGTTTTCGACGCGGAAAACGTCGGTTTTTCCTTTGCCCTTGAGGACGATGTCATCGAGCCTGGCGGCGCCGGCGCGATCGGCGACCTGGTTCCAGGCGTCGGGGCTCAGGAAGATGCCCGAGTCCGTGCCGAGACCGGACAGGCGCGCGGCGACATTCACCGTGTCGCCCCAGGCGTCGAAACTGAACTTGCTGCGCCCGACGACACCGCCGACGACCGAACCGAAGCTGATGCCGACCCGCATCCGCCAGCCGGCCGGATTGTCCGCGGCCGCCTCGATCACCGCGCGGCCGGCCCGGATCGCGGCCATGACCGGATCCCAGTGGCGCTGCGACAGGTTGCCGGTCGCCACGACCCCGTCGCCGATGGTCTTGATTTTCTCCAGTCCCTCTTGGGCGATAGCCCATTCGCAGGCCACGATCAACCGATCGAGATTTGCGACAACCTCTTCGGCGGGATGGGTCTCGGTATAGCGGGTGAAATCGACGATGTCGGCAAACAGGACCGCGACGTCCTCGTAGCGACGCGGCGAGACCGATCCGGTCATCTTGAGCTCGCGCAGGGCCGCGGTCGGCAGCACCACGTCGAGCAGCTCGTCGGTGCGGGCGCGCTCGCGCTCGATCTCGGCGAGCTGACGCTGCATCCGCGCCATGTACATCGCCTCCTGGTCGTGCCAGCGCTTCTTCTGCATGCAGCTGGAGATGCGCGCCTTCAGGAGCACAGGATCGAACGGTTTCGGCAGGTAGTCGTCGGCGCCCAGTTCGATACAGCGCACCACGTTGACCAGGTCGGAGAGCGCCGAGATCATCACGACGGGCAGCATCCGGCGCGACGGATCGGCGCGCAGGCGGCGCAGCACCTCGAAACCGTCCATGCCCGGCATCAGCACGTCGAGCAGGACGACGTCCACATCGGACCGCGCCAGTTCGACCAGCGCTTCCTCGCCGCTCGACACGGCAATGCCGCGGCATCCGATGAACTCGAGTTCGTCGATCAGCAGGGACCTGTTGGCCTCGTCGTCCTCGACGACGAGAATCAGCGGTTCGTGATCCTGCGCCTGCACCAGCGCGTCCATGACGGCTCTCCGATTTCAGTGCTTGCCCTCTCCGGCGAACCGGCAGGGGTGGAAGGTCACTCATGGCTTACCGAAGGTGACCCCCGGGGAGCGTTGTCTGACGGGCTTGCGTATCAGAAGTATTTTTTCCGCGTTTCTGTCGTGTTTCAGCGGGCGGAAATTCGCGGCGCCGGGGGGAGAGCGGGAAATACACAGGCGGGCGGCCATGTTGTAAGATAGGCGGCGACATGCACGCCCGCCG